>NZ_JAFLNG010000023.1 GCF_017427025.1 Streptomyces sp. FH025 | reverse complement strand
AGCGCCCGCGAGGCCTCGTCCACGCCCTTGGCGAGCGCCCGCACGTCCAGCCAGAGCCGGATCGCGAGGACCCCGAGGACCAGCAGGCCCGCGGTGGCGAGCAGGACGGCGGCGACGAGCATCCAGGACATGCGCCCCACCCTATACGGGGGTCACCCGTCCACCGGGACGAGCCGCATGGTGCGCACCCCCGCCCCGGTGAGCGCCTCGACGATCTTCTCCCCGGCCGTCTTGCGGACCGCGGCCCCGCAGAGCGGGCAACCGAAACTGTAGTGCGCCTGCGCCGGGGTTCGACCGAGGATCAGCCGGAACTCCTCGGCCGGGAGCTCCACCTTCTCCCGGCACTCCGAGCAGTACACCTTGAATCTGGTCCCGGGCTCCACCGCTCAGCCCCGCCCCTCCCCGTAGGCGGCCAGCGCCTCCCGCGCGGCCGAGCGCGCCTGCTCGGCCAGCTCGGGCGGCGAGACGATCCGGCCGTCCCGGCCCAGCCGCAGCGCCAGCGGGCGCAGCTGGGAGGGGTCGGCGCTGCGCAGGGTGATCCGCAGACCGCCGTCGGGCAGTTCCTCGGCCCGGTCGTGGGTGTAGTACTCGGCGACCCAGCGCCCGCCGGAGGAGACCTCCACCACCACCTCGGGGTCGTCCGCCGCCGGGTTGACCAGCCCGCCGCTCAGGTCGCGCGGCTCGCGCCGCGGCGGATCGGCCGGGACGTCCAGGACGCGGATCTCGGCGACCCTGTCCAGCCGGAACATCCGGTGGTCCTCGGAGGTGCGGCACCAGGCCTCGAGGTAGGTGTGGCCCTCGGTGAGCAGCCGGATCGGGTCGACCTCGCGCTCGGTCATCCCGCCGCGCCCGTGCGAGTAGTAGCGCAGCCAGAGCCGGCGGCCCTCGCTGAGCGCCCGGTCGATGTCGGCGAAGACGTGGCTCTCCGCCTCGAAGGTCACGCCGACCCGGGCGCTGCCCTCGGCGCTCTCCCCCGCCGCGTTCTCGATCTTGGCGACGGCCCGGGTGAGCGCCTCCCGGTCCCCCGCCCGCAGGCCCGGCAGCCCGGCCACCGCGCGGGCGGCCACCAGCAGCGCGGTGGCCTCGTCGGCGGCCAGCCGCAGCGGCTGGGCGACGTCGTCCACGTTGTGCCACCAGATCCGCTCGCCGTCGGTGTCGATGTCGAGCAGGTCACCGCCGCGGAAGCTGGTGCCGCACATCGGCAGCACGTTGAGGTCCCCGATCAGCTCGCGCTCGCTGATCCCGAACGCCCGGGCCACCTCGGCGACCTCGGCCCCGGGCCGCTCGCGCAGGTAGGTGACCAGCGACAGCATCCGTCGCGTCTGGTCGATCGCATTGCTCATGCCCGCTCGTCCTCCGAGTCCAGCCCCGCGACCGCCCGCAGCCGGTCGACCACATCCGCCCGCAGCTCCTCCGGCCCGAGCACCAGCACGTCCGGCCCGAACTCCGCCAGGTCGGCGCCCAGCCCGTTGCCGTACGGGATCTCCAGCTCGTCCCAGCCCTCGTCCACCCGGGTGCTGGCGAGCGCCTTGGTGCGCAGCGGGAAGCCCGCGCCCCGGCGGACCCGGACGGTCGCGGTGGCCGTGGCGCCCTCGCCGGCGAACTTGGCCACGGTGGCCCGCACGTCCACGTGCTCGGGCACCGTCCCGAGGAAGGCCCCGCTCCTCGCCCGCACCTTGCCGGTGATCCGGCTGAGCCGGAACACCCGGGCGTCGCCGCGGTCGCGGTCGTACCCGGCCAGGTACCAGTGCCCGCGCCAGCACTCCAGCGCCCACGGCTCGACGCTGCGCTGCTCGACGACGGCGGCGCCGGCCTTGCGGTACTCGAAGGAGACCGGACGGCGGTCCCGGGCGGCGGTGAGCAGCGGCTCGAACGCGGCCTCCCGGGCGGGGATGCGCGGCTCCAGGGCGGCCCGGCCCTCGGCCTCGGTGAACGGCACCCCGGCCGCCCGCAGCTTCTGCAGCGCGCCGCTGGCCGCTCCGGACATCTTGGCCTGCTGCCAGACCCGGGCGGCCAGGGTCAGCGCGGCCGCCTCCTCGGCGTCCAGCGCGATCTCGGGCAGCCTGTTGCGGTCGGGGCGGGCCAGGTAGCCCAGCTCGCCGTCCAGGGCGCTCTCGTCGACGTCGATCACCAGGCCGAGCTCGCGCAGGTCGTCCTTGTCCCGCTCGAACATCCGGTTGAAGGCGTCCTCGCTGCTGTTCTGCCAGGCCTCGCGGTACGCCTCGATGGATTCCCGCAGCTCCTTCTTGGAGAGCGGACGTCTGGTGTTCATCAGGCACAGGGCGAGATTCATCAGCCGCTCTGCCTTGGCGATCGCCATCGCTGACCCTTCCGGTGTGCCGCGCCGCGCGCGGGGTGCGCCAACCGGGCGATGCTCACCCGGCGGGACGACCGTACCGGTAGCGGTACGCACTGCAAAAGCCGCGTCCGGGAACGCCCGTGGGCCGGGCCCCCGGAGGGGTCCGGCCCACGGCCACGACGGGCTCAGACGCCCAGCAGGTCGACCACGAAGATCAGGGTCGAGTGCGGCGGGATCGCCGGGGTCGGCGACTGGGCGCCGTACGCCAGGTGCGACGGGATGGTCAGCTCGCGACGGCCACCGACCTTCATGCCCGCGACGCCCTGGTCCCAGCCCTTGATGACCCGGCCGGCGCCCAGCGGGAACTGGAACGGAGCGATGCCCCGGTTCCAGCTCGCGTCGAACTCCTCGCCGGTCTCGAAGGTCACGCCGACGTAGCGGACGCTGACGACCTGGCCCGGCTTGGCCTCCTCGCCGTCGCCCACGACGATGTCGCGGATCTTCAGCTCGGTCGGGGCGTCGCCGATCGGGAAGTCGATCTCAGGCTTCTCGTTGAGGTTGACGCTCACAGTCCCTCTTCTCACATTCGCGTTGCTTACACGACCAAGCGGCGGGCGCCCGCACCCGGTCCGTTCCTGGACCACGGTACGGGCGCCCGCCGCCCGTCGGGGTCCGGCCACGCGGCCGGGCCCCGAGGTCACACGCACACCATTGTCACCCGAAAGTGGATCAGCCCTGACCGGCGTCCAGGATGTCCACCACGAAGACGAGGGTCGCGCCGGGCGGAATGTCGCCCTGGCCCTTGTCCCCGTAGCCCAGCGAGGCCGGGATCACCAGCTCGACCCGGCTGCCGACCGTCTGACCGACCAGCCCCTGGTCCCAGCCCTGGATGACCTGGCCGCCGCCGACCGGGAACGAGAAGGCCTGCCCCTTGCTGAGCGAGGAGTCGAAGACCTTGCCGTCCTTGAACAGCGCGCCGGTGTACTGGACGACGACCTTCTCGCCCTTCTCCACCGCCGGCCCGGTGCCCTTGATCAGGACGTGGGTCTTCAGCTCAGTCGGGTCCTTGGCCCCGGCCACCGGGGTGATCTCGGCCGGCTTCTTGCCGTTGTCCTTGACCTGCGGGAAGTCCGCCGGCGGCGGGGTGACGGTACCGCTCACCACGGCGTCCGGCGCGCTGGTGTTGCGGATGTCGATCACAAAAATCAGGTCGTCCTTGGCGCCGATCGACATGTCGGCCTTGCCCTGCGAGCCGAAGGCGGCGGCCGGCGGGGCCACCACCAGCAGCCGGCTGCCGGCCTTCTTGCCGATCACGGCCTGGTCCAGCGCCGGGATCAGCGCGTCGGTGCCGGCCTGGAAGATCTGCGGCTTGCCGTTGTTGTCGTACGAGCTCGGGATGTCCTTGCCCGTGTTCCAGTCCTTGGCGGTGTAGTCCACCGAGGTCCAGAAGTTCTTGTCCACCTTGGGGCCGGTGCCCTCGGACAGCACCTTCACCACGAAGGAGCCGTCGGAGGTCTCACCCGGCACCTGGATGTCGGCCTTCTTGCCGAAGTCGCCGGTGATCGTCGGCAGCACCTTGGCGCTGTCCTTGATCGGCGGCACCGGCTCGGCGCTGGGCGTGGGAGGCGCGGTCGTGGCGGCGTCCGGCTTGGCGGCCGAGGCGTCGCTCTTGGAACCGTCCTTGTTCACCACGTAGAGCGTGATACCGCTGCCGACCAGCAGGACGGCGAGCACCGTGCCGAGGATCACGCCCAGCTTGCCCACACCGGGCGGGTTCTCGTCGTACCCGGCCTCCGAGGTGTCGGTCTTGCGCACGTTGCTGGCGAAGATCTGCGGGGCGTCCTCGTCCGTCTTGGTCCCGCCCTTGGCGCGCGGCGCGTCACCGGGCTGCGCCCAGCCGGCCTGCTGCGCCAGGATCGCCGGGGGGACGACGATCGACTCGCGGTCCCCCGCGAGCTGGCCGCCGGGACGCGAGGCGGCCGGGTCACCCGCAGAGCCGTCGTTCGCCGCGGTGCCGGCACCGCCCGGGCTCGGCGTCTTCTCAGTCATGACTCCCCATCCATCTCGCCGCGAGGTCTTCCAGGTCTGCGCCCGGCGTGGTGAGCGCCGGCCTGCCGTCGCACCACCCGCCCGGACCGTGGCGCCGGGCGGCGCCTGCCACAAGCGCGAGGGCAGTATGGCAGCTCAGGATGAGGGCGGACGCTACGTCGTACGCGTCCGCCCAAGACTACGGAATCCCCGGGGCCGGTTCCTAGAGCGCCGGACCGTCAGACCGCTTCGAGGATGTCGATCACGAAGACCAGCGTGGAGTTGGCCGGCACCGCGCCCTGCGCCTGGTCCTTGTACCCGAGCGCCGGCGGCACCACCAGCTGGACCCGGCTGCCGACGTTCTGCCCGACCAGGCCCTTGTCCCATCCCTCGATCACGCTGCCGGTGCCGATCTGCACCGCCTGCGCGCCGCCGTGCGTCCAGGAGGCGTCGAACTGCTGCCCGTTGCTCCACAGCACCCCGGTGTACTGCACCACCAGGGTCTGCCCGCTCTTGACCTGCTTGCCCTCACCCTTGATCAGCACCGACTGCTGGAGGTCGGTGGGCGCGGCCTGCCCGGCCGGGATCGTGATCGTGACCGGCGCCTTGCCGTTGTCCTTGACCTGCGGCAGCGTCGCGGGCGGCTGGGTCATGGCCCCGGTGAGCGTGGAGTCCTGCGGCAGGCTCTCCACGATGTCCAGCACGAACACCACGGTGTCGTTCGGGCCCACGCCCAGCTGGCTGGAGCCCTTGTCCGCGAAGGCCGCCGCCGGCGGGGCGACCACCAGCAGCCGGGTGCCCACCTTCTTGCCGATCACGCTCTGGTCCAGCGCCGGCACCAGCTGCCCGCTGCCCGCCTGGTACAGCTGCGGCTTGCCGCTCGGGTCGTACGAACTGGGCAGGTCCTTGCCGGTGGTCCAGTCCTTCGCCGTGTAGTTGACGGTCACCCAGTCGCCCTTGTTGACAGCCGGCCGCTCGCCCTCGGTCACGGTGTTCACCACGAACTCGCCGCTGGGCGGCTGGCCCTCGGGGATGGTGATGGTGGCCTTGCTGCCGAACCCGCCGTCCGAGAGGGTGGGCATCGGAGACGCCTCGCTGACCGGAGCGGGCACCGTCGGAGCGGCGCTCGCCGCCGACGGCGTCGCCGGGCCGGCCGCCTTGGGGGAGCTGCTACAGGCGACCGCGAGCAGCAGCGGCAGGGTGAGAAGCAAACCGGCGGTGCGGCGCACGGTGGTCCTAACTGTCGGTCGGAGTCGGCTCTCCGGACTCGACGGACAGCGTATGCCCGGCAGGCGTCCGGCCCCGGTAGACACCACCGGGGCCGGTCACCACCTTGATCACATCCGCGGTCACATCCCCGCGATGAGCTTCTCCACCCTCTCGTCCACCGAACGGAACGGGTCCTTGCACAGCACCGTGCGCTGCGCCTGGTCGTTCAGCTTCAGGTGCACCCAGTCCACCGTGAAGTCCCGGCGCTGCTCCTGCGCCCGGCGGATGAAGTCCCCGCGCAGCCGGGCCCGCGTGGTCTGCGGCGGGATCGACTTGGCCTCGAAGGTCTTGAGGTCGGTGGTCACCCGCTGCGCCTGGCCCTTGCCCTGGAGCAGGTAGAACAGGCCGCGCCGACGGTGGATGTCGTGGTACGCGAGGTCGATCTGGGCCACCCGCGGGTTGGACATGCTCATCTGGTGCTTCTCGCGGTAGCGCTCGATGAGCTTGTACTTCATGATCCAGTCGATCTCGGTGGCCACCCCGTCCAGGCGCTCGGTGCGGACGGCCTCCAGGGTGCGGCCCCACAGGTCCAGGACCCGGGCGACGGTGCCGGTGTTGATGCCCTTGCGGTCGGCGAACTCCAGGGCCTTGGTGTAGTACTCCTCCTGGATGTCCAGCGCACTGGCCTCGCGGCCGTTGGCGAGGCGCACCTGGTGGGTCCCGGTGAGGTCGTGGCTGACCTCGCGGATCGCCCGGATCGGGTTCTCCAGGGTGAGGTCGCGCATCACCACGCCGGCCTCGATCAGCCGCAGCACCAGGTCGGTCGCGCCGACCTTGAGCAGCGTGGTGGTCTCGGACATGTTGGAGTCGCCGACGATCACGTGCAGCCGGCGGTAGCGCTCGGCGTCCGCGTGCGGCTCGTCCCGGGTGTTGATGATCGGACGCGAGCGGGTGGTGGCGGAGCTGACGCCCTCCCAGATGTGCTCGGCCCGCTGGCTGACGCAGTACACCGCGCCGCGCGGGGTCTGGAGCACCTTGCCGGCGCCGCAGATCAGCTGGCGGGTCACCAGGAACGGGATCAGCACGTCGGCCAGCCGGGAGAACTCTCCGTGCCGGGCCACCAGGTAGTTCTCGTGGCAGCCGTAGGAGTTGCCGGCCGAGTCGGTGTTGTTCTTGAAGAGGTAGACGTCCCCCGCGATGCCCTCCTCGTGCAGCCGCCGTTCGGCGTCCACCAGGAGGCCTTCGAGGATGCGCTCGCCCGCCTTGTCGTGCGTCACCAGCTCGACGACGTCGTCGCACTCGGGGGTGGCGTACTCGGGGTGGGAGCCGACGTCGAGGTAGAGCCGGGCGCCGTTGCGCAGGAAGACGTTGCTGCTGCGGCCCCAGGAGACGACCCGGCGGAACAGGTACCGCGCCACCTCGTCCGGTGACAGCCGCCGCTGCCCGCGGAACGTGCAGGTCACCCCGTACTCGTTCTCCAGCCCGAAAATCCGGCGGTCCATGAGCGCACTCCATTCTCTGTCGGAGCTGTCCGAAACCGCCTCCACGACGACTGGGCCGCCGCAGGGGCACCGGAGCCCCGTACGACGGCGGTCCGGCCGCCGCACGGGACTCCGCAGGCACTGCTACTCCGGCGCGCTGCCCGCCGGGTTCTCCTCGTCGTCCGCCTCGGCGGACTGGTCCCCGTCGAGCAGCCGGCCGAGCTGGTTGCCCAGGATCCGCTTGAACTTGCGCTGCTGGAACCGCTGGCGGTCGAGGACCGCGACCTCCAGCTGCTCCGGGGTGAGGCTGCGCGGGCTGCCGCCGTTGGGGTCGCGGGCGAGCGAGTCCACGGCGAGCTTCACCGCCTCGGTGAGGCTCATGCCCACCCGGTGGCGCTGGCCCAGGTAGTTCCCGATCGAGTCGGCGTTGCCGCCGACCACCACGTAGTTCTTCTCGTCCACGACCGAGCCGTCCGGGGTCAGCCGGTAGATCTGGTCGTGGTCGGCGGTGCGGCCGACCTCGGCCACGATCAGCTCGACCTCGTACGGCTTCTCGCCGACCGAGGAGAAGATCGTGCCCAGGGTCTGGGCGTACACGTTGGCCAGCCCGCGGGCGGTGACGTCGGCCCGGTCGTAGGAGTAGCCGCGCAGGTCGGCGTAGCGGACGCCGCCGATGCGCAGGTTCTCGAACTCGTTGTAGCGGCCGACCGCCGCGAAGGCGATCTTGTCGTAGATCTCGGAGACCTTGTGGAGCGCCCTGGAGGTGTTCTCCGCGACGAAGACGATGCCGTCGGCGTAGGTGAGCACGACCACGCTGCGGCCGCGGGCGATGCCCTTGCGGGCGTACTCCGCGCGGTCCGCCATGGCCTGCTGGGGCGAGACGTAGAACGGTGTCGACACCGGCGGTCGTCCCTTCCTTCCTGTCGAGTGGTGGCTAGATCAGCGGGGCCTGCGGGCCGTTGGGCCGGGTCAGGCGCTCGTCCGTGACGGCGACCGCGATCTCCGCGACCTCCTCGTCGGTGAGCCGGCGGAAGCCGTCCTCGGTGATCAGCGAGACGATCGGGAAGATCTTCCGGGCCAGGTCCGGGCCGCCGGTGGCGGAGTCGTCGTCCGCCGCGTCGTAGAGCGCCTGGACGGCCAGGGTGGCGGCCTGGTCGGCCGTCAGGTCCTCGCGGTAGAGCTTCTTCATCGAGCCGCGGGCGAAGACCGAGCCCGAGCCGGTGGCGGTGAAGCCGCGGTCCTCGGAGCGCCCGCCGGTGACGTCGTAGCTGAAGATCCGGCCCCGGCCGAGGTCCAGGTCGTAGCCCGCGAAGATCGGCACGACCGCGAGGCCCTGCATCGCCATGCCCAGGTTGCCCCGGATCATGGTGGTGAGCCGGTTGGCCTTGCCCTCCAGGGAGAGCGTGGTGCCCTCGATCTTCTCGTAGTGCTCCAGCTCCAGCTGGAACAGCCGGACCATCTCGACCGCGAGGCCCGCGGTGCCGGCGATGCCGACCGCGCTGTACTCGTCGGCCGGGAAGACCTTCTCGATGTCGCGCTGGGCGATGACGTTGCCCATGGTCGCCCGGCGGTCACCGGCGATCACCACGCCGCCGTCGAACACCGCGGCCACGATCGTGGTCCCGTGCGGGGCCTCGACCACCGACCCCTCGGGGAGCCCGCGGTGGCCGGGGATCAGCTCCGGCCGGTGCTCGCCGAGGAAGTCGAGGAACGAGGAGGACCCCGGGGTCAGGAAGGCAGCCGGTAGACGCCCGGTGCCACGAGTGTTGGCTTCCACACGATTCCTTCCAGGTAGCTTGAAGCGCGCATTGCCCGCACCCTACCCGCCGACGATCACTGTCCACGCCTGGAGGGGCCGGTGCCGGGCGGCCGGGCGGCCACTGCCGCCCGACCGCCCAGGACGGTCGCGACCGTGAATTCCCGAATACCGGGGACGGGCTATTGCCCACCCTTCTGGACAAATCCACGCACGAAATCTTCCGCGTTCGACTCGAGCACTTCGTCGATTTCGTCCAGCACCGCGTCGACGTCGTCGCTCAGCTTTTCCTGGCGCTCCTTGAGGTCGTCGGAATTCTGGGTTTCCGCGGCCTGCTCCTCGACCTCCTCGGAGGAACGGTTCGCCCGCTGCTGGCCGCCGCCGGTGTCCTTGCTCGCCATTTCCCTCACCCCGCTCGAATCGTCTGGCACGGTTTGGTCGGTCGGTCGTTGCCGGTTGGCACCGACCCTATACACAAGGTGCGACTCCCGCTCCCGGTTTGCCGGTGGCGCTTCCTGTCCAACACCCGCTGCCACCCCGGATGATTCCCATTCGACGGACGTTCACCCGTGGTGATCCCCACGTCACCCGCCGGACAGGACGCGCAGCAGGTCCTCCGCCGTGCGGCACCGGTCCAGCAGCTCCTTGACGTGATTCCTGGTGCCGCGCAGCGGCTCCAGCGTGGGGACCCGCTGCAGCGAGTCACGGCCCGGCAGGTCGAAGATGACCGAGTCCCAGGAGGCCGCCGCGACGTGCTCCGCGTACTGCTCCAGGCAGCGCCCGCGGAAGTACGCCCGGGTGTCCTCCGGGGGCTTGGAGACGGCCCGCTCGACCTCCTCCTCGGTCAGCAGCCGCTCGAACCTGCCGCGTGCCACCAGCCGGTTGTAGAGGCCCTTCTCGGGCCGTACGTCGCTGTACTGGAGGTCGACCAGGTGCAGCCGGGGGTTCTCCCACTCCAGGGCGTCCCGGCTGCGGTAGCCCTCCAGGATCTCCCGCTTGGCGATCCAGTCCAGCTGCCTGGACAGCGACATCGGGTCACGCTCCAGTCGGCCCAGGACATCCTCCCAGCGGGCCAGCACGTCCACCGTCTGCTCGTCCGCGTCGGTGCCGAAGCGGTCCTCGACGTACTTGCGGGCCAGCTCGAAGTACTCCAGCTGGAGCTGGACGGCGGTGAGCTTGCGCCCGTTGCGCAGGGTGATCAGGTGCTTGAGCGTCGGGTCGTGCGAGACCCGGTGCAGGGTGCGCACCGGCTGGTCGACGGCGAGGTCGGCGGCGATGAAGGAGTCCTCGATCATCGACAGGACCAGTGAGGTGGTGCCCAGCTTGAGGTAGGTGGAGATCTCGGAGAGGTTGGCGTCCCCGATGATCACGTGCAGCCGGCGGTACTTCTCCGCGTCGGCGTGCGGTTCGTCCCGGGTGTTGATGATCGGCCGCTTGAGGGTGGTCTCCAGGCCGACCTCGACCTCGAAGTAGTCCGCCCGCTGGCTGATCTGGAAGCCGTTCGCCGAGCCGTCCTGGCCGATGCCGACCCGGCCGGCGCCGGTGACCACCTGGCGGGAGACGAAGAACGGGGTGAGGTGGCGGACGATGTCGGCGAACGGCGTCGCCCGCTTCATCAGGTAGTTCTCGTGGGTGCCGTAGGAGGCGCCCTTGTTGTCGGTGTTGTTCTTGTACAGGTGGATGTTCTGCCCGTTGGGCAGTTCCAGCGCCCGCTGCGCGGCGGCCGCCATGATCCGCTCGCCCGCCTTGTCCCAGAGCACGGCGTCGCGCGGGTTGGTCACCTCGGGCGAGCTGTACTCGGGGTGCGCGTGGTCCACGTAGAACCGGGCCCCGTTGGTGAGGATCACGTTGGCGAGGCCGATGTCCTCGTCGGTCAGCTGGCTGGCGTCCGCCACCTCGCGCGCGAGGTCGAAGCCCCGAGCGTCGCGCAGCGGGTTCTCCTCCTCGAAGTCCCAGCGGGCCCGCCGGGCCCGGTGCATCGCCGCCGCGTAGGCGTTGACGATCTGGGACGAGGTGAGCATGGCGTTGGCGTTGGGGTGCCCGGGCACGGAGATCCCGTACTCGGTCTCGATGCCCATCACGCGCCGTACGGTCATGCGGCCCTCCTTGCCCGGTGCACCGCCCCCGGCGGGCGGAACACTGACGTACCGCTGAACAACACCGGCGCCGGGCGTCTGCCCGCGGACGGTGGGTCGAGCCTAGGACCCGGCGCCGACCGGCGGGCCCGGAGACGCGCCGTCCGGCTGCGGGGCCGCGAGGCGCCACAGCCGGACGGTGTGCGTACAGCTCCGGGGACCGTCGCCGGCCCGGGTAACCGCGTGCTTACAGGTACTGCCCCGTGTTGGCGACAGTGTCGATCGAGCGGCCGGACTCGGCGCCCTGCTTGCCGGTGACCAGCGTGCGGATGAAGACGATCCGCTCGCCCTTCTTGCCGGAGATGCGGGCCCAGTCGTCCGGGTTGGTGGTGTTGGGCAGGTCCTCGTTCTCCTTGAACTCGTCCACGCAGGCGGCGAGCAGGTGGGAGACGCGCAGGCCCCGCTGACCGTGGTCGAGGAAGTCCTTGATGGCCATCTTCTTCGCGCGGTCGACGATGTTCTGGATCATCGCACCGGAGTTGAAGTCCTTGAAGTACAGGACCTCCTTGTCACCGTTGGCGTAGGTGACCTCCAGGAAGCGGTTCTCCTCCGTCTCGGAGTACATCCGCTCCACCACCGACTGGATCATCGCGACCACCGTGGCCTCGACGGAGCCGTCGTGCTCCTTGAGGTCGTCCGGGTGGAACGGCAGCGAGTCCTTGAGGTACTTGGAGAAGATGTCCTTCGCGGCCTCGGCGTCCGGGCGCTCGATCTTGATCTTGACGTCCAGGCGGCCGGGCCGCAGGATCGCCGGGTCGATCATGTCCTCGCGGTTCGAGGCGCCGATGACGATGACGTTCTCCAGGCCCTCCACGCCGTCGATCTCGGCCAGCAGCTGCGGGACGATGGTGTTCTCCACGTCCGAGCTGACGCCGGAGCCGCGGGTGCGGAACAGCGACTCCATCTCGTCGAAGAAGACGATGACGGGCGTGCCCTCGCCCGCCTTCTCCCGGGCCCGCTGGAAGACCAGGCGGATCTGCCGCTCGGTCTCACCGACGTACTTGTTGAGCAGTTCGGGGCCCTTGATGTTGAGGAAGTAGCTCTTCCCCTGCGGGCGGCCGGTGACCTCGGCGACCTTCTTGGCCAGCGAGTTGGCGACCGCCTTGGCGATCAGCGTCTTGCCGCAGCCGGGCGGGCCGTAGAGCAGCACGCCCTTGGGCGGGCGCAGCTCGTACTCCTTGAAGAGGTCGGCGTGCAGGTACGGCAGCTCGACCGCGTCGCGGATCAGCTCGATCTGGTTGCTCAGGCCGCCGATCTGCCGGTAGTCGATGTCCGGGACCTCCTCGAGGACCAGCTCCTCGACCTCGGACTTCGGCACGACCTCGTACACGTACCCGGAGCGGGGCTCCAGCAGCAGCGCGTCCCCGGCCCGGATCGTCGCCTCGTGCAGCGGCTCGGCGAGGCGCACCACGCGCTCCTCGTCGGTGTGGCCGAGGACCAGGGCGCGCTCACCGTCCTCCAGGATCTCCTTGAGGGTGACGATCTCGCCGATGCGCTCGAAGGCCATCGCGTCCACGATGTTCAGGGCCTCGTTGAGCATCACCTCCTGGCCGCGGCTCAGTTCGTCCAGGGCGACGTTCGGGCTGACGTTCACGCGGAGCTTGCGCCCGCCGGTGAAGATGTCCGCGGTGCCGTCCTCGTTCGCTTCGAGGAAGGTGCCGAAGCCTGCCGGGGGCTGTGCCAGCCGGTCCACTTCCTCCTTGAGGGCCACGATCTGGTCGCGGGCCTCGCGCAGGGTGGAGGCGAGCCGTTCGTTCTGGGCGGTCACGCCGGCCAGGTTGGTCTGGAGCTCGACGATCCGCTCTTCGAGGATCCTCGAATTGCGCGGAGAGTCGGCGAGCTTGCGGCGCAGCACGGCGATCTCCTGCTCAAGGTACGAGACCTGAGCGGCCTCGTCGGAACCACGAGCGGGCCTGCCGGTGCTGCGGTTGTAGTCGTCATCGTGGGCTGCCACGGTCCTCACCTCCTCCGGGGAGCTGGACGCTTCCAGACCCTACCTGGGACCAGGGGTCCGTAAACCCCTAGATCAAGAAAGATGGAACGGGCGTGTCCGATCTTCGCCCCAGCGTGCTTCCCCTCTGCTAAGGGGATACCCAGCGCGCACCACCCAAAGCGGGCCAGATGTATCGTCGAGCGAAGCGATATCCGATCGCGACCGCGGTGCTGGGTCCGATCGTTGTACGAATGGCGGGATTGCTCCGGGAATAGGGGCGACCCGGGACAGAAACGGCAGGAGACATGTCGGTGACGGAGCAGACCGCGGCGGCGACCGAGGAGCTGGAGGTGTGGATCGACCAGGATCTGTGCACCGGCGACGGCATCTGCGCGCAGTACGCGCCCGAGGTCTTCGAGCTGGACATCGACGGGCTGGCGTACGTGAAGGGCCCGGACGACGAACTGCGCCAGCAGCCCGGGGAAACGGCCCCGGTGCCGCTGACGCTCCTTCAGGACGTGGTGGACTCGGCGAAGGAGTGCCCCGGCGACTGCATCCACGTGCGCCGGGTCGCCGACCGGGTCGAGGTGTACGGGCCCGACGCCGAATAGCGCGTCAGACGGCGGAGACCGGGGCGGCGGTCTGGGAGCGTTCCCAGCCGCCGCCCCTGTGCGTCCAGGTGAGGTCGAGTGAGACGTCGGGCCTGAAGCGCGGCACGTCCTCGCTCGAATACCCCTGCGCGTGGCCGGTGATGGCACCATCGGAGCGCACCGCGAGCCGGCTCAGGGTGAGGTTCTCGCGCTCGGTCAGCAGGGTGGCGACCACCACCGGCCGTTCGTCCTGGCCGAATCCGAGCAGGTAGACGGAGTCCGGCGGGGTGCCGGTCTCGGTGGCGCAGTGGGCGGCGACGACCGTACCGGGGCGTCCGTCGCCCAGGTCGGCGGGCACGCTGAGCACCGTCTTGACCGGGAACGGGCCGCAGTCCATGGGCAGTTGGGCCTTGGCGGGGTCGGGGGCGGCGCTCGCGGCGAGGGCCTTGGAGGCGCCACGGGCGGGCACCGGGGTGCCGGTGGCCGGGGAGGCGGCGAGGGCGGTGGCCACCACCGCGCCGCAGCCGGCCAGGGCGAGGGCCCAGTGCCAGGGGGCGGTGCGCGCGTGTCCGGGCCGGGTGCGGCCCCGCGGTGTCTGCTGTCCAGCCGTCGCCGTCGTCCCGACCGCGGTCTCCACCAGGCGTCCCCTCCAGAGCTCCAGGAGCTGGTCTGCGTGCGGGAGCATCGTCCCACACGGTCCCGGACGGCGAACGAAAGGGGTGGTACGAGCTGAGCGCTCGTACCACCCCTTCCCGTCGGTTCGGGATCAGTCCTGCTCGGGCTGCTCGGCCTCGGTGTCGCGGGCGGCCTTGCGGGCCGCGGCGCGCTCCTGGAGGGACGGCTCGGGCGCCCCGTTGTCGTAGTCCTCGCCGTACGCGCCCTTGGCCGGGCGGCGGCGGCGCAGCGGCGGCTCGACGCCGTCCGCCAGGCGGCGGGCGGTGAGCAGGAAGCCGGTGTGGCCGATCATCCGGTGGTCCGGGCGGACGGCCAGGCCCTCCAGGTGCCAGGTGCGGACCATGGTCTCCCAGGCCTGCGGCTCGGTGAAGGTGCCGTGCTCGCGCAGTGCCTCGACGGTCTTGGACATCTGCGTGGTGGTGGCCACGTAGCAGCAGATGAGACCGCCGGGCACGAGGGCCTTGGAGGCGACGTCCAGGCACTCCCAGGGGGCCAGCATGTCGAGGATGACGCGGTCGACGTCGGTCTCGACCAGGTTGTCCTGGAGGTCGCCGACGGTCAGCTTCCACGCCGGGTGCGGGCCGCCGAAGTAGCGCTCGACGTTGCCCTGGGCGATGTCCGCGAAGTCCTGCCGGCGCTCGTAGGAGGCCAGCATGCCGTGTTCGCCGACGGCGCGCAGCAGGTACATGCTGAGCGCGCCCGAGCCGACTCCGGCCTCGACCACGCGGGCGCCCGCGAAGATGTCGGCCATCGCCAGGATCTGCCCCGCGTCCTTGGGGTAGATCACGGCGGCGCCGCGCGGCATGGACAGGACGTAGTCGGGGAGCAGGGGGCGCAGCGCGAGGTACGGGACGTTCCCCGTGGTGCGCACGACCGTGCCCTCGGGGGCGCCGATCAGCTCGTCGTGGGGGAACGCACCCTTGTGGGTGTGGAACTGGTTCCCGGCCTGGAGCGTGAACGTGTAGTGGCGACCCTTGGGGTCGGTCAGCTGGACCTGGTCCCCGACCTGGAAGGGCCCGCGTCGGCGGGCGGCACCGGTCGGTTCGGACATGCGGACAATCCTAAGGGAAGCGGGCGCCGCCGCCCGACCACGGTCGGATCATCTCCTCGTGACGGCGGCGGTCAGCCGCTGCTCGATGTCGGTGAGCGCGGCGACGCCGTACATCCGGCCGTCCGCCTCGACCACCAGGTACTCCCCCGCCGGGGTGGTCTGGACGGCCCGCAGCAGCGCCTCGCCGCTGAGGTCGGCGTCCAGCCGCAGCCCGGGCTCCAGGTCGCGGGCCAGCGGGCCGACCGCGACCCAGGGGCGGCGGTGCTCCGGCACGGCCCGTACCGCGGACTCGCGGACGATGGCGATCGGCTCGCCCCGGCCGTCCACCACGACGACCGCGCCGGCCTGGGCCTCGCGGGCGCGGCGCATCGCCTCGCCGAGCGGGGTGTCGGCGGTGACCTCGACGGCCCGGCGGGCGAGGTCGCGCAGCCGCAGGCCGGGCAGCACCTCCTTGAGCCGGGCGTTGCGCACGCTGCCGGTGGCGCCGTTCCAGATGATCGCGGCCAGGACGGCGGCGATCACCGCGTCCACCAGGGTGTCGGTGGTGGTGGTCTCGACCCCGCGGGCGGCGTTGAGCAGCGGCAGGCCGATCAGGACGGCGATCGCCAGCGCCCGGCCGACCCAGGCGGCGACCACCGTGCCGGTCATCGGCTTGCCGGTGACCGCCCAGACCAGGGCGCGCAGCATCCGGCCGCCGTCCAGCGGCAGGCCGGGCAGCAGGTTGAAGGCGGCGACCACCAGGTTGGAGACCATCAGGCCGGTGAGCAGCACCCCCGGCACGGTGGACAGCTCGACGGCGCGCAGCGCCAGGAAGAACACGCCGCCGAGCACCAGCGAGAGCAGCGGGCCGACGAAGGCCAGCCAGAACTCGCGCCAGGGGCTCTCGGCCTCGTTCTCGATCTCGGAGACCCCGCCGAAGAACTGCAACTGGATCCGCCGCACCCCGAGCCGGTACCGCAGGGCCACCAGGGTGTGGGCCAGCTCGTGCACCAGGACGGAGGCGTAGAAGGCGACGGCGAAGAAGAAGGCGACCAGGTAGCGCAGGCCGCTGCCGAGCTCCGGCAGGACGTCGCCGAGCTGCCCGCCGAACACCCAGGTGATCAGGGCGGCGATGACGAACCAGGAGGGCGTGACGTAGATGGGCACGCCGAAGGGCCGCCCCATCAGGAGGCCGCCGCCGCGCTCCGGCGGCTGCCCGCCCGGGCGCCCGCCGTCCTGCGGTGGCTGGTCGGAGGTCTGCTGCCCCCTGCTGTCGCTCACCGTGATCCCTTCGGTCGTCCCGCCCGCCGTGTCCCCGGTGCGCCCACGCTACGTGATCGCGCCCACCCGGTGCCGCGCGCCCCTCTGTCTGCCCTCATACCCAACGAAGAGCCCCCGGGACCGGTGGCAGCACGGTGGCAGCGGGATGACAGCGAAGGGCAATAGGGTCGTAGGCATGCAGCAGACCGACACCAGCAGTGCCGCCGACGCCCCGGCGCGCCCGGCGGCGCCCCCGACCGGGCTCTCCCCGTCCCGCGCGGGGGACTTCCTCACCTGTCCCCTGCTGTACCGGCTGCGGGTGATCGACCGGCTGCCGGAGCCGCCGAGCGCGGCGGCGACCAGGGGCACTCTGGTGCACGCGGTGCTGGAGCGGCTGTTCGACAGCCCGGCGGCCGAGCGGACGCCGGAGCGGGCGCTGGGCCTGCTGCGCCCGCAGTGGGAGCGGCTGCTGGGCGAGCGCCCGGAGCTGGGTTCGCTGTTCCCGGACGACCCGGACGGCGCGGCGCTCACCCGCTGGCTGGCGGACGCCGAGAAGCTGGTCGGCCAGTGGTTCCGGCTGGAGGACCCGACCCGGCTGCATCCGGTGGAGCGCGAGCTGTACGTGGAGACCGCGCTGGATTCGGGGCTGCTGCTGCGCGGCTACATCGACCGGGTGGACGTCGCCCCGACCGGCGAGGTCCGGCTGGTGGACTACAAGACCGGCCGGGCGCCCTCGCGGGACTTCGAGGGCAAGGCGATGTTCCAGATGAAGTTCTACGCGCTGGTGGTGTGGCGCTGGAAGGGCGTGATCCCCAAGCGCCTCCAGCTGGTCTACCTCGGCGGCGGCGGGAACGTGGTCAGCTACGACCCGGACGAGGCCGACCTGCGGGCGGTGGAGCGCAAGTTGCAGGCGCTGTGGGAGCGGATCAGCCACGCGGTGGCCACCGGGGACTTCCCGGCCACCCGCAACCGCCTCTGCGACTGGTGCGACCACCAGGCCAGCTGCCCGGAGTTCGGCGGCACCCCGCCGCCGTATCCTCTGCCCGTGCTGGCGTGAAAATTACCGGCGCACGCCCGCGGCGTTGGGGTGCGTGCATCGCAAGGCGGAGGAGGGAGACGATGCGGAGCATCGGCGACCGACGACAACGCCGCGAGGTGCGTGCCCCGGCGTCGCGGGCTAGGCGGGAATTTTCACGCCAGCACAGGTCCGTACATCGGATGAAAGCGATCCCACGGGGGATCCGATGAGCAAGGAGTCCTAGTGACGATCCGAGTGCTGCTGGTCGACGACCAGCCGCTGCTGCGCACCGGTTTCCGGATGATCCTGGAGGCCGAGTCCGACCTCGTGGTGGTCGGCGAGGCCGGCGACGGTCAGCAGGCGCTGGACCAGGTGCGCGCGTTGCAGCCCGACGTGGTGCTGATGGACATCCGGATGCCGAGGATGGACGGCGTCGAGGCGACCCGCCGGATCGCCGGTCCGGGGCGGGACGGCCCGGCCAAGGTGCTGGTGCTGACCACCTTCGACCTGGACGAGTACGTGGTGGAGGCGCTGCGCGCGGGTGCCAGCGGCTTCCTGCTGAAGGACGTCCCGGCGGAGGAGCTGGTGCAGGCGATCCGGGTGGTCGCGGACGGCGCGGCGATGCTGGCGCCGAGCATCACCCGCCGGCTGCTGGACATGTACGCCACCAAGCTGCCCTCGGGCGAGGAGGCGCCGCCGCAGGCGCTGAACGCGCTGACCGAGCGGGAGTTGGAGGTGCTGAAGCTGGTGGCGCGCGGGCTGTCGAACGCGGAGATCGCGGCCGAACTGTTCGTCAGCGAGACGACCGTCAAGACGCACGTCGGCCATGTGCTGACCAAGCTCCAGCTGCGCGACCGGGTGCAGGCCGCGGTGTACGCCTACGAGAGCGGACTGGTGCGGCCCGGCACCCTGTAGCGGCCCGAGGGCCCGCAACGACAAGGAGAAACGTGACGGCGGCCCGGCCGCTCCCCCTCACAGCGAAGGGGAAGCGGCCGGGCCGCCGTACGCGTCCTACTTGCTGGTGCGGCTGATCTCCCAGAAGCGGAAGTAGCCGGTGGTGTCGACGGTGGACTCGACGCCGGTGATGTACGAACGGGCCGCGAAGAAGGCCTTGTTCTGGTACAGCGGGATCAGCGGCGCATTCTCGGCGACGATCTGCTGGATCTGCGCGTAGCCGGCCGCGGCGGCGCTGCGGTCGGTCTGCTTGAGGCCGTCCGGCACCAGCCTCTGGCTGATCCGCGGGTCGTCCCAGCCGTGGTGGTAGGAGCCGCCGTCGACCAGCAGCGGGGCGATGTAGTTGTCCGGGTCCGGGTAGTCGGCGAACCAACCGATGATGTACGCCTGGTACTTGCCGTCGGCCCAGCCCTTCCGGTAGCTGTCCCAGTCCGGCTCCTGCTGGACCGTCACCTGGAACAGGCCGCCGGTCTCCAGCTGCTTCTTGAGCGTGTCGGCCTCGGCGCTGCCGGCCCGCGAGCGGGACCAGGTGAGGGTGAGCTTGACCGGGGTCTGGATCTTGGCGTCGGTGAGGCTCTTCTTGGCCTTGGCCACGTCCTGGTCGCCGTAGCGGTCGAAGAAGGCGGTGGTGTGGCCGGTGACGCCGGCCGGGACCATCGCGTACAGCGGCTGGACGGTGCGGGCGAAGACGTCGCGGGCGAGCGCCTTGCGGTCGAGCAGCGCCGCGGCGGCCTGGCGGACGGCGACGTTGGAGACGACCGGGTCCTTGGTGTTGAAGACCAGAGAGCGGGTGTCGCTGCTGTCGCCCTCGACCACCTGGAGGTCGGTCTTGCCGCCCTGCTGGTCGGAGCGCATCTGGGCGGCGGTGTTCGGCTCCAGGCTGCTGTCGGTGAGGTCGACCTCGCCCTTGTCCAGCGCGTCCTTGAGGTCGGCGGGCTTGTCGAAGTACCGCACGGTGAACTTGCTGTTGCGCAGCTTGGCCTCGCCGCCGTACTTGTCGTTGGGCGCCAGCACGATCTTGGAGAGCTGCTTGCCGGCGCCGCCGCCGTTCATGACCTCGACCGAGTCGAAGCGGTACGGGCCGGAGCCGATCAGCTTGTCGTTGGGGAGGGCCTTGTCGGCCGGGTAGACCTGGTGGTCGACGATGGCGCCGACCGGACTGGCCAGCTTGGCCGGCAGGGTGGCGTCGGGGGTGGCCAGGTGGAAGATCACCTCGGTGTCGCCCTTGGCCTCGACGCTCTTGATCGAGGAGAGCAGCGCGGCCGGGCCGCTCGGGTCGTTGATCTTCTTGGTGCGCTCGATCGAGAACACCACGTCCTGGGCGGTCAGCGGGTGGCCGTTGGAGAACTTCAGGCCGGTCCGCAGGGTGCAGTGGTACTCGCTGGCGTCGCCGGCGGTGAAGTCGCAGGACTGCGCGGCGTCCGGGACGGGCGCGCTGGAGGCGGCCGGGAAGGTCAGCAGCGACTGGAAGGTGTTGCGCAGCACCGTCCAGGAACCGGAGTCGTAGGCGGTCGCCGGGTCCAGCACGCCGGTCAGCTGGGTGGTGCCCATGGTGATCGACTTGCCGCCGCCGTCCCCCTTCACGGCGTCGGTGACCGATCCGCAGCCGGCCACCGTCACGGCGACCAGTCCGGCACAACCGAGTACGGCCAGGCGTTCAGCTGAAGTCTTCACGGGAGCGTCCTTCTGGGTGGCACGAACCCGAGTAGCGTGCCATATCGAACACGCACGACCGATACCCGTGCAGATGACGTTTGGGACACGGTAGTTCGGGGCAACCCGGAACACTCGACGAGTTGTCAGCCAATGCCCGTTTTCTCCCCGGGCGACCTCCGGCAACGGCCGGTCGCGGCCGATTACCGGCGAGTAGGGTGCGGCCGCAATGAGATGACAATCACAGTCGATGGGGGCTCGGCCGAGGGCCCTCAGACGCGCGAGGCGACCACCGAGCGCAGCAGGTCGAGGTCGACCTGCTCCAGCGAGGACAGCACCAGCCGCCCGGGCGCCGGCTCGATCGGCGCCACCGACGGCACCGCGATCACCGGGCAGCCGGCCGCCTCGCCCGCGCGCACCCCGGTCGGGGTGTCCTCGATCACCACGCAGCGGGCCGGCTCAGCGCCCAGTCGGCGGGCCGCCTCCAGGTACGGGTCCGGGAAGGGCTTGGTGCGCGGCACCTCGTCCCCGCCGATGCTGAAGGCGAAGCGCTCGGCGCCCAGCGAGCGCAGCACGATGTCGATCACGTGCCGGTGCGAGGCGGACACCAGGGCGGCCGGGACGCCGTGCGCGGCAAGGGTGTTGAGGAGCCGCTCGGCACCCGGCATGAGCGGAACGCCGCCGGCCAGCAGGTCGACGAAGCGCTGATTGACCAGCACGCCCAGGTCGGTCGGGGCGATGTCCACCCCGGTCCGGCCGACCAGGTAGTCCATCACCCGGGTCATCGGGCCGCCGACCACCTGCGCCCGGTCCCGCTCGTCCAGCTGGTGTCCCAGCTCGGCGAAGAGCGAGACCTCGGCCTGCCACCAGAAGTCCTCGGTGTCCACCATCGTCCCGTCCATGTCCACCAGCACCGCCTGCAGGCCGCGGTCGTCCCCGTGGTCGAGGATGCGCGCGGCGGTGGGGCTGGTGGTCATGGCGGGAGTCCTTCCGACAGTGCCCCGGGGCGTCCCGGGGATGGCACAGGCCGGCCCGCTGGTGAGCGGACCGGCCCGTTCAGGATCATCAAGGATACGCCCGCTCCGCCCGAAAGGAGCGAACGGAGCGGGGCGTCCGGATTACCGGGCGTTGAAGTACTTCGCCTCGGGGTGGTGGATCACGATCGCGTCGGTGGACTGTTCGGGGTGCAGCTGGAACTCCTCGGAGAGCACCACGCCGATCCGCTCCGGCCTCAGCAGCTCGGCGATCTTGGCGCGGTCCTCCAGCTCGGGGCAGGCCCCGTAGCCGAGCGAGAAGCGGGCGCCCCGGTACTTCAGCGCGAACATGTCTTTGACGTCCTGCGGGTCCTCGCCGGAGAAGCCCAGCTCGTAGCGGACCCGGGCGTGCCAGAACTCGGCCAGCGCCTCGGCCAGCTGCACCGACAGGCCGTGCAGCTCCAGGTAGTCGCGGTAGGAGTTCCCGGCGAACAGCTCGTTGGCCGCCTCCGAGATCCGGTTGCCCATGGTGACCACCTGGAGGCCGACCACGTCCCGCTGGCCGGACTCCTCCGGGCGGAAGAAGTCCGCCAGGCAGAGCCGGCGGCCGCGCCGCTGGCGGGGGAAGGTGAAGCGGGTGCGCTCGGTGCCGTCCTCGTGGAAGACGATCAGGTCGTCGCCCTTGGAGTTCGCCGGGTAGTAGCCGTAGACCACGGCGGCCTCCAGCCAGCCCTCGGTCTGCAGCCGGTCCAGCCAGGCGCGCAGCCGCGGCCGGCCCTCGGTCTCCACCAGTTCCTCGTACGACGGCCCCTCGCCGGTGCGGGCGGCCTTGAGGCCCCACTGGCCCTTGAACAGCGCGTCCTCGTCCAGCCAGGAGGCGTAGTCGGCGAACGGGATGCCCTTGACGATCCGGTCGCCCCAGAACGGCGGGGTGGGGACGGTGTTGTCCACCACGACGTCGGAGCGGATCTGGCCGAGGTTGACCTCGGGCTCCGGCTCCGCCACCTCGACCCGGGCGTGCCGGCGCTGCTTGAGCTCCGGCAGGGTCGCGCCGGGCACGCCGCGCTTGACCGCGACCAGCGCGTCCATCAGCCGCAGGCCCTCGAAGGCGTCCCGGGCGTAGCGGACCTCGCCCTCGTAGATCTCGTGCAGGTCCTGCTCGACGTAGGCGCGGGTGAGGGCGGCGCCGCCGAGGATCACCGGGTAGCTCGCGGCCAGCTTGCGCTGGTTGAGCTCCTCCAGGTTCTCCTTCATGATCACGGTGGACTTCACCAGCAGGCCGGACATCCCGATCACGTCCGCGTTGTGCTCCTGCGCGGCGTCCAGGATCGCCGAGACCGGCTGCTTGATGCCCAGGTTCACCACGTTGTAGCCGTTGTTGGACAGGATGATGTCCACCAGGTTCTTGCCGATGTCGTGGACATCGCCCTTGACGGTGGCCAGCACGATGGTGCCCTTGCCCTCGCTGTCGGACTTCTCCATGTGCGGCTCCAGGTGGGCCACCGCGGACTTCATCACCTCGGCGGACTGGAGCACGAACGGCAGCTGCATCTGGCCGGAGCCGAAGAGCTCGCCGACGACCTTCATGCCGGCCAGCAGCGTGTCGTTGATGATCTCCAGCGCCGGGCGCCCGGTCAGCGCCTCGTCCAGGTCGGCCTCCAGGCCGTTCCGCTCGCCGTCGATGATCCGGCGCTGCAGCCGCTCCTCCAGCGGGAGCGCGGCCAGCTCCTGCGCCTTGGAGGCCTTGACCGAGGCGGTGGAGACGTTGGCGAACAGCTCCAGCAGGCGCTGCAGCGGGTCGTAGCCGTCACGGCGGCGGTCGTAGACCAGGTCGAGGGCGACCTCGCGCTGCTCCTCGGGGATGCGGGAGACCGGCAGGATCTTGGAGGCGTGCACGATCGCCGAGTCCAGGCCGGCCTCCACGCACTCGTGCAGGAAGACCGAGTTGAGCACCACCCGGG
Source organism: Streptomyces sp. FH025 (assembly GCF_017427025.1). Classification (GTDB taxonomy): domain Bacteria; phylum Actinomycetota; class Actinomycetes; order Streptomycetales; family Streptomycetaceae; genus Kitasatospora. The sequence goes on along the minus strand of NZ_JAFLNG010000023.1, from coordinate 5,802 downwards.
CGGCCGGGTTGAGGCCGAAGGAGATGTTGGACAGACCGAGGGTGGTCTGCACCTTGGGGTGGCGGCGCTTGAGCTCGCGGATCGCCTCGATGGTCTCGATGCCGTCCCGGCGGGACTCCTCCTGGCCGGTGGCCAGGGTGAAGGTGAGGCAGTCGACCAGGATCGAGCCCTCGTCGATGCCGTAGTCGGCGGTGAGCTCGGCGATCAGCCGCTCGGCGATCGCGACCTTGTGCTCGGCGGTACGGGCCTGGCCCTGCTCGTCGATGGTCAGCGCGATCAGGCCGGCGCCGTGCTCTCGGGCCAGCGAGGCGATCTTCCCGAAGCGCGAGTCGGGGGCGTTGCCGTCCTCGTAGTTGACCGAGTTGAGCACCGCGCGGCCGCCGAGCGCCTCCAGGCCGGCCCGCAGCACGGGCGGCTCGGTGGAGTCCAGCACGATCGGCAGGGTGGAGGCGGTGGCCAGCCGGCCGGCGATCTCCTTCATGTCGGCGACGCCGTCGCGGCCGACGTAGTCGACGCACAGGTCCAGCAGGTGGGAGCCGTCCCGGATCTGGTCGCGGGCGATCTCCACGCAGGCCTGCCAGTCGCCGGCCAGCATCGACTCGCGGAACTTCTTCGAGCCGTTGGCGTTGGTGCGCTCGCCGATCGCCAGGTACGAGGTGTCCTGGCGGAACGGCACCGACTGGTAGAGCGAGGCGGCCGAGGGCTCCGGCTGCGGGTCGCGGGCGACGACCGGGCGGCCCTGCACCCGCTCGACCACCTGGCGCAGGTGCTCGGGGGTGGTGCCGCAGCAGCCACCGACCAGCGAGAGGCCGTACTCACGGGTGAACACGTCGTGCGCGTCGGCCAGCTCGGCCGGGGAGAGCGGGTAGTGGGCGCCGTCCTTGGTGAGCACCGGCAGGCCCGCGTTCGGCATGCAGGACAGGCCGATCCGGGCGTTCTTCGCCAGGTAGCGCAGGTGCTCGCTCATCTCGGCCGGCCCAGTGGCGCAGTTGAGGCCGATGTAGTCGACGCCGAGCGGCTCCAGGGCGGTGAGCGCGGCGCCGATCTCGGAGCCGAGCAGCATGGTGCCGGTGGTCTCCACGGTCACCTGCACCAGCACCGGCAGGTCCAGCCCGGCCTCGGCCAGGGCGCGCTTGCAGCCGAGGATCGCGGCCTTGGTCTGGAGCAGGTCCTGGCTGGTCTCGACCAGCAGCGCGTCGACGCCGCCGGCGATCAGGCCGGCCGCGTTCTCCTGGAAGCCGTCGCGCAGCGTCTCGTACGGGGCGTGGCCGAGGGTCGGCAGCTTGGTGCCGGGGCCCATCGAGCCGAGCACCCAGCGGATGCGGCCGTCGGCGGCGTACTCGTCGGCCACCTCGCGGGCGATCCGGGCACCGGCCTCGGCCAGCTCGAAGATGCGGTCGGAGATCTCGTACTCGCCCAGCGCGGTCAGGTTGGCGCCGAAGGTGTTGGTCTCGACGCAGTCCACGCCGACGCCGAAGTAGGCCTCGTGGACGGAGCGGACGATGTCGGGCCGGGTGACGTTGAGGACCTCGTTGCAGCCCTCCAGGTTCTGGAAGTCCTCCAGCGACGGATCCTGGGCCTGGAGCATGGTGCCCATCGCACCGTCTGCCACCACCACCCGGGTGGCGAGCGCTTCACGCAACGCGTTCGCGCGGCTCTGCTGAGTGATGGACGGGTCGGCTGCAGTGGCCATGGGGCTTCTCCCTGGTGCGACGGCTGTCGGCTTTGCGGCCCGCTTGCTCGGGCACGCACCTGGCCAGGGTATCCGGCCCGCGCCGGTGCTCGCCGGGGCATTCCGTATCCTGAGCGCTCGACCGCATGGGGGGGAGCATCCGCGTGGCCCGATCCAGGACCATGGCGCGGCGCACCGGTCGGGCCCTGACGGCCCCGCTGCGCCAAAGACGATGGGGAGCGCTGCGCGACCGTTGGCGGGGCTGGTCCCGGTGGCGCCGGGCACTGGTGGTCCTGGCGCTGGTGGCGGCCGTGCCCGTTGCCGCGCTGGGCTCGCTGTTCGTCTCGATCCGACTGCACTACTCGGGCGAGCCCACCGCCGAGGCCCGCACCCGGGGCCGGGACGCCGTCTGGCTCGGCCACGCCTGGGTGGACGGCCGCAAGACCGAGGCCGACATCGAGGCGCTGGCCCGGCAGCTGGCCGGGACGGGCGTGCGCGACCTGTACGTGCACACCGGCCCGCTGGAGCACGACGGCTCGCTGCCGCCGCCCGTCCACCCGAGGGCCCGCTGGTTCACCGAGGCCGCGCACCGGGCGCTGCCGGGCGTACGGCTCCAGGGCTGGCTGGGCGACGAGGTCAAGCCGGAGAAGAACGCCCTGGACCTGGAGGACGCGCCCACCCGGGACCGGATCACCGCCTCCGCCCGCCAGGTGCTGGACCAGGGCTTCGACGGCGTGCACTTCGACATGGAGCCGATCCGTCCGGGTTCGGCCGGCTGGCTGGCCCTGCTCGACCAGGTCCACCCGGTCACGGCGGCCCGCGGCGCCCAGCTCTCGGTGGCGGCCCCGCAGATCGACCCGGTGCCCGGCCTGCACACCGCCGGCATCCTGCTCACCGACCACGGCAAGTGGTGGGACCAGGCGTACTTCCGCGAGACCGCCCGCCGGGTCGACCAGATCGCCGTGATGACCTACGACACCTCGATGCCGACCGAGCCCCTGTACGGCGGCTACGTCGCGAAGCAGACCGAGCTGGCGCTGCGGGCCACCCCGCCCGAGGTCGACCTGCTGATCGGCCTGCCGTTCTTCTGGGACGACAAGTGGGGCCACTGGGGCGACGCCGAGACCGTACCGGCCGCCGTCCGGGGCGTCCGGCTCGGCCTGGGGCGCCAGGACCCGCGACGGACGAACTTCGGCGTCGCGCTGTACGTGGACTTCGCCGCGACGCCGGAGAACTGGGCGGCGTACCGGCGCGGCTGGGTCGAGGTCTGAGCACGCCGAGCCGGGCCCGTCACGCCCGGAGAAGGAGTCGTCGCGCTGTGTCGCCGACCGGGCACCTCGCGTTCGCGGCCGGGTTCCTGATGGTTCGTCAGCCAAGGGTGCCCGGATATCCGCTGGATCCCGGCGGCCCGCTCCCCCAGACTGTCCCGGTGCCCGGCCGCCCTGCGCATCAAAGCCCGTAGGCTGGGCAGGTAGGGACCGTGGAGCGAGGCGTTCCACGGGAGACGAGAGGTTCGACAGGCGGCAGCCGGCCCGTCGGTGCCCCGGCAGGCCAGCCGGGGCGGTGCCGGTCCGACCGCCGACCGGAGGGAGACGCTGGGTGATCGAGCTGGAAGATGTTCCCGAGTTGATCGACCCGGTGATGGTCTGCGCCTTCGAGGGGTGGAACGACGCGGGCGACGCCGCCTCCGCGGCCCTGGCACATCTGGACGAGACCTGGGGCGGCAAGGTGTTCGCCGCCCTCGACGCGGAGGAGTACTACGACTTCCAGGTCAACCGCCCGACGGTCTGGCTGGACGGCGGCATCCGGCGGATCACCTGGCCGACCACCAGGCTCTCGGTGATCCGGGTGACCGAACCGGTGACCAGGGACGTGGTGCTGGTCCGCGGCATCGAACCGAGCATGCGCTGGCGCTCGTTCTGCAACGAGCTGCTCGGCTTCGCCCACGAGTTGGGCATCGAGCTGGTGGTGATCCTGGGCGCGCTGCTCGGCGACACCCCGCACAGCCGCCCGGTGCCGGTCAGCGGGGTCACCTCCGACCCGGAGCTGGCCCGTCGGCTGGACCTGGAGGAGAGCCGCTACGAGGGCCCGACCGGGATCGTCGGGGTGCTCCAGGAGGCCTGCACGCACGCCGGGGTGCCGGCCGTGACGCTGTGGGCGGCGGTGCCGCACTACGTCGCCCAGCCGCCCAACCCCAAGGCGACGCTGGCACTGATCAACAAGCTGGAGGACCTGCTGGACCTGCGCATCCCGCCGGGCGAGCTCGGCGAGGACGCCCGGGCTTGGCAGCTGGGCGTGGACCAGCTGGCCGCCGAGGACAGCGAGGTGGCCGAGTACGTCCAGCAGTTGGAGGAGGCGCAGGACACCGCGGAGCTGCCGGAGGCCTCCGGGGACGCCATCGCGCGCGAGTTCGAGCGCTACCTGCGCCGCCGCGAGAACGTCGGGCCCACCGGCGAGAAGCCGGTGGCCGGGCACGCGACGGCCGAGCGGCCGGCCGAGCCGGAGTCGCCGGGCACCACCCGGGAGAGCCAGGATGGCTCCGAGGAGGAGTAGGGCCCGGAACCCACGCCGAAGGGGCGTCAGGACGCTTCGTCCTGACGCCCCTTCGGGCTGTGACGGCCGCTGCTACAGCGCGACGCCGAGCAGGGCGTCCACGGTGCGCGTGACCAGGCCGGGCGCGCCGGTGTCGGTGCCGCCCCCGCTCTCCTGCTCCGCCGCCCAGCAGTCCACGGCGGCCAGCGCGGCGGGCGCGTCCAGGTCGTTCGCGAGTGCCGCACGGACCTCGGTGAGCAGCCGCTCGGCCGCCGGGCCGTCCGGCCGGGAGACCGCGGCGCGCCAGCGGGCGAGGCGCTCGACGGCCTCGTCCAGGGTGGCCTTGGTCCACTCCCAGTCCTCGCGGTAGTGGTGCGAGAGCAGCGCCAGGCGGATCGCCGCCGGGTCGACGCCCTCGCGGCGCAGCGCCGAGACGAACACCAGGTTGCCGCGGGACTTGGACATCTTGTGGCCGTCCAGGGCGACCATGCCGGCGTGCACGTACGCCTTGGCGTACGGGTGGTCGCCGGTGGCGACCTGGGCGTGCGAGGCGCCCATCTCGTGGTGCGGGAAGGACAGGTCGCTGCCGCCGCCCTGGATGTCGAAGGACATGCCGAGGTACTGGAGCGCGATGGCCACGCACTCGATGTGCCAGCCGGGGCGGCCGTGGCCGAGCTCGGTGTCCCAGGCGGGCTCGCCCGGGCGGGCGGCCATCCAGAGGAGGGCGTCCAGCGGGTTGCGCTTGCCGGAGCGGTCCGGGTCGCCGCCGCGCTCGGCGAAGACCGGTCGCATGGCCTCGCGGGTCAGGCCGGAGACCTCGCCGAAGCGCGGGTCGGCGTCGACCGAGAAGTAGATGTCCCCGTCCACGTCGTAGGCGGCGCCGGAGGCGAGCAGCTTCTGGACCAGCGGGACGATCCACGGGATCGACTCGACCGCGCCGATGTAGTGCGCCGGCGGGAGCAGTCGCAGGGCGGTCATGTCCTCGCGGAACAGCGCCGTCTCGCGCTCGGCCAGGGCGACCCAGTCCTGCCCGGTGGCGACGGCGCGCTCCAGCAGCGGGTCGTCGACGTCGGTGACGTTCTGGACGTACAGGACGTCGTGGCCGGCGTCCTTCCAGACCCGCTGCACGAGGTCGAAGGCGTTGTAGGTGGCGGCGTGGCCCATGTGGGTCGCGTCGTAGGGGGTGATGCCGCAGACGTAGATCCGGGCGGTGCCGTCCTGCGGCACGACCTCCCGGACCTTGCCCGCTGCGGTGTCGAAGATACGGAGGGGGAGCCCCTGACCAGGCAGGGCGGGAACCTCGGAGGCGGGCCAGGCATGCATGGGATCGACTTTAACCTTGAGAACATTTGAAAGCCTAACCAGTACGGAAGATCGACTGGATTCGCTCTCGCCATTGCCCGCGCGCTTCCGGACTGCTAACACCCCCGGGTAACACCCCCGGCGGTGGGCACGGGTGAGCGCCCGGTCGGCCCTGCCGCCGACCGGGCGCCCGGCTCCCCGGGGGACGCGGCCGGAGCCGCTACGACCGCTGCCAGAGGGCCGGCACGTTCGGCGGCTCCCAGCCCACCATGGCGGTGTGCGCCTGGAGGCAGACG
>NZ_JAFLNG010000229.1 GCF_017427025.1 Streptomyces sp. FH025 | reverse complement strand
CCAGGTGACGGGCGTCATCTTCCTCGCCAACAAGCGCGGCGGCGGCCTGTTCACCGACCACGACGAGGAACTGCTGCGGATCCTCGCCGCCCACGCCGCCCTCGCCCTCTCCAACGCCCGCCTGTACGAGCGCAGCCGCGAGCTCACCCTGGCCGGCGAACGCGCCCGCATCGCCCACGACCTGCACGACGCCGTCTCGCAGAAGCTCTTCTCGCTGCGCCTCACCGCCAAGGCCGCCGCCAAACTGGTCGACCGCGACCCGGCCCGCGCCCGCGCCGAACTCGCCGAGGTCGCCCGGCTCGCCGCCGAGGCCGCCGACGAACTGCGCGCCGTGGTGGTCGAGCTGCGCCCCGCCGCCCTGGAGGAGGACGGGCTGAGCGCCACCCTCGCCTCCCAGGTACAGGTCCTGGACCGCGCCCACGCCGCCGACGTCGCCTTCGCGGCCGACGGCGTCCGCGCCCTGCCGCCCGCCCAGGAGGCCGCCCTGCTGAGGGTCGCCCAGGAGGCGCTGCACAACGCGCTGCGGCACTCCGGCGCCCGCCGGGTCACCGTCACCCTCGCCGGGACGCCCGCGCGCGGCGCCGTGCTGCGGGTGCGCGACGACGGGCGCGGCTTCGACCCCGAATCCGTCCACCGGGCCGGCCGCCACCTCGGCCTGGTCTCGATGCGCGACCGCGCGGCCGCCGTCGGCGGCACGCTCACCCTGGAGTCGGCCCCCGGCAGGGGGACGCTCGTCGAGATGGAGGTCCCCGGTGCCTGACAGCACGCCGTCGATCCGCGTCCTGCTGGTCGACGACCACCAGGTGGTCCGCCGCGGGCTGCGCACCTTCCTGGAGGTCCAGGACGACATCGAGGTGGTCGGGGAGGCCGCCGACGGGGCCGAGGGCGTCGAGCGCGCCCGCGAACTCGACCCGGACGTCGTCCTGATGGACCTCAAGATGCCAGGCGTCGACGGCATCGAGGCGCTGCGCACGCTCAAGGACGAGGGCAGCCGGGCCCGGATCCTGATCGTGACCAGTTTCACCGAGCACCGCACCATGGTCCCCGCGCTGCGGGCCGGAGCCGCCGGGTACGTCTACAAGGACGTGGACCCGGAGGCGCTGGCCGGCGCGATCCGCTCGGTGCACGCCGGACACGTGCTGCTCCAGCCCGAGCTGGCCGAGGCCCTGCTCTCCGACGACGGCCCGCGCGCCCCGCAGGGCCGCGGCGGCACCCTCACCGAGCGCGAGCGCGAGGTGCTCGGCCACATCGCCGACGGCCGCTCCAACCGGGAGATCGCCCGCAGCCTGCACCTGTCGGAGAAGACGGTGAAGACCCACGTCTCCAACATCCTGATGAAGCTGGACCTCGCCGACCGCACCCAGGCCGCGCTCTGGGCCGTCCGTCACGGCGAGGCCCGGGAGGTCTAGCGGTCGTCGCGCTCCTCGCGCTCGTCGACCAGGGCGTTGTAGGCGGCCACCTGGGCACGGCGGGCGGTGCGCCACAACGGCGCCAGGACGGACCGGCGGGCGGCCATCTCCGAGGCGCTGACCGCCGCGCCGTGGCCGCCGGAGGCGATCGTCAGCAGCGCGGACACCTGGCGGGCCGACTCCAGGACCCGGACGGCGCGCGGCGGGTAGCCGGGGGCGAGCAGCTCGCTGTGGCCGCGCCGGCGGTAGGCGTCGAGGGCGCGCAGCGCCTCCGGCCCGGCGCCGGCCACGTCGAGCCGCCCGAGCAGGACGGTCGCCTCGCGCAGCCCGTCCGCCAGCTCGCGCTCGGCCTCGTGCAGCGACGGCACGTCGGCCGGCGGGGCGTCGTTGACCTCGGAGCAGCGCCACAGCACCGTGGCCGAGCGGTCCCCGGCCGGGCCGAACACCTCCACCTCCGGCACCAGCCCGAGCGGCACCCCCACCGCGAGCACCGCCTCGCCCGCCTCCATGGCCCGCGCGTTGAAGTCCACCGGCCCTGTCAGCCCCAGCGGGTGCCCGTCCGAGGGCAGCGCCAGCCGCAGGCCCCTCACGCCGAGCACCCGCAGCCGTCCCAGCGCCCAGGTCAGCCCGTGCCGCTCGCCAGGGGCGTCCCCGGGCAGCCCGGTCACCCGGTGGCCCTCGTCGGCGCCCAGGACGGCCGCGGCGGCGTCGTCGGGCGCCACCAGACCGCTCAGCAGGGCGTTGCCCCAGGCGGTCAGCCGCCCCGAGCGGGGTTCTTCGTACGGATTGTCGGCAGGTGTCGCGAGCATCCGGCCAGCCTACGGAATCGGCGGTCATCCGCGTGGCGTAGGTTTGCCCATGCGTGTGCGGCGCACCCACCCCGTGCCCCCCGGCTGCCGGAGTAGGCTCGCCGCCCGCACCGACGGCCGAGATTTTTTGTTTGGGGAAGGCATAGGCATGAGCGACGTGCTGGAGCTGGTGGACGTATCCGTGGTCCGGGAGGGGCGCGCGCTGGTCGACCAGGTCTCGTGGTCCATCTCGGAGGGTGAGCGCTGGGTCATCCTGGGCCCGAACGGCGCCGGCAAGACCACCCTGCTGCAGATCGCCTCCTCGTACCTGTTCCCGACCTCGGGCAAGGTCTCGGTGCTGGGCGAGAAGCTCGGCGAGGTCGACGTCTTCGAGCTGCGCTCCCGGATCGGCCTGGCCGGCGCCGCCATGTTCGACAAGCTGCCGGCCGAGCAGACCGTGCTGCAGACGGTGCTCACCGCCGCCTACGGCATGACGGTGAGCTGGCAGGAGACCTACGAGCAGTCCGACGAGGGCCGCGCCCTCGCCCTGCTCGACCGCCTCGGCATGGCCAACCTCACCGGCCGCAAGTTCGGCACCCTCTCCGAGGGCGAGCGCAAGCGCACCCTGATCGCCCGCGCCCTGATGACCGACCCCGAGCTGCTGCTGCTCGACGAGCCCGCGGCCGGCCTGGACCTCGGCGGCCGCGAGGACCTGGTCCGCCGGCTCGGCGCGCTGGCCCAGGACGAGTTCGCCCCGGCCATGGCGATGGTCACCCACCACGTCGAGGAGATCGCCCCCGGTTTCACCCACGTCCTGATGATCCGTCAGGGCAAGGTGCTCACCGCCGGCCCGATCGACACCGAGCTGACCGCCCGCAACCTCTCCAAGTGCTTCGGCCTGCCGCTCACCCTGGAGCGCCACGGGGACCGCTGGTCGGCGCAGGGCCTGCCGCTGGGCTGAGCCCCCGTCGGGCTCGTCTCCCGTCCTCCGCCCGCCCCTCATCCGCACCTCACCCGTCCATCGCTCGTCCATCGCTCGAAGGCAGGCGGGACCGGTCGCACGCGCGACCGGTTTCCGCCCCTCGACCTGCGGGAACCGTCCCCTGAAGGCCCTTCGCTCCCTAGGATGGACGTGTGGACAGCTGGATCTGGTGGCTCCTGGCCGCCGCGGCCCTCGGCATACCGCTGGTTCTCACCGCGATGCCGGAGTTCGCCATGTTCGCCGTGGGGGCGCTGGCAGCCGCCGGCGTGGCCGGGCTGGGTGGGGGAGTGGTCCTCCAGGCCGTGACCTTCCTGGTGGTGTCGGTCGCGCTGGTGGTCGTCGTCCGTCCGATCGCCTACCGGCAGCTCCAGAAGGGCCCGCAGGTCAAGATGGGCATCGAGGCGCTCCAGGGCGCCACCGCGGTCGTCGCGGAAACCGTCGACGGGGAGGGCGGACGGATCAAGCTGAACGGCGAGATCTGGTCGGCCCGCGCGCTCCACCCGGACCAGGTCTACCAGCCCGGGCAGCAGGTCGACGTCGTCGAAATCCAGGGCGCGACCGCCCTGGTCGTCTAGGGGAGAGTCCGTGGAACCCGTCCTTATCGTTTTGGTCGTCCTGGTCGTGGTGGCCTTCATCGCGCTGATCAAGACGATCCAGGTCATCCCGCAGGCCAGCGCCGCGATCGTGGAGCGCTTCGGCCGCTACACCCGGACGCTCAACGCGGGGCTGAACATCGTCGTCCCGTTCATCGACCGCGTCCGCAACCGGATCGACCTGCGCGAACAGGTCGTGCCGTTCCCGCCGCAGCCGGTGATCACCCAGGACAACCTGGTCGTCAACATCGACACCGTCATCTACTACCAGGTCACCGACGCCCGGGCGGCCACCTACGAGGTCGCCAGCTACATCCAGGCGATCGAGCAGCTGACCGTCACCACGCTGCGCAACATCATCGGCTCGATGGACCTGGAGTCCACCCTGACCTCGCGCGAGGTCATCAACGCCGGTCTGCGCGGCGTCCTGGACGAGGCCACCGGGAAGTGGGGCATCCGGGTCAACCGCGTCGAGCTGAAGGCGATCGAGCCGCCGACCTCCATCCAGGACTCGATGGAGAAGCAGATGCGCGCCGACCGTGACAAGCGCGCCGCGATCCTCACCGCCGAGGGCCAGCGCCAGGCCCAGATCCTCAAGGCCGAGGGTGAGAAGCAGGCCGAGGTGCTCAAGGCCGAGGGTGAGGCCCAGGCCGCGGTGCTGCGCGCCGACGGTGAGGCGGCCGCGATCCGTACGGTCTTCGAGGCCATCCACGACGGCGACGCCGACCAGAAGCTGCTCGCCTACCAGTACCTCCAGACCCTGCCCGAGCTGGCCAAGGGCGACTCCAACAAGCTGTGGATCATCCCCAGCGAGGTCGGCGACGCGCTCAAGGGCCTCGGCGGCGCCTTCACCGGCCTGACCGGCAACGGCGGCGGCGTGAACGGCGGCGCGCTCGCGGCGCCGAGCGTCCCCCCGGCGGCTCCGGCGGCCACCCAGGTGCCGATCGACCCGGCGGCCGGGCCGCGCCCGGTGGACGTCGAGAAGGGCGCCGCCCGCCCCCGGGTGGACCCGGCGCGGGAGTACCGCAAGATCGACCCGGAGTGAACCGGTCCGGAGTGAATCGGCCCGGAGTGATCGGCTGAACCTCCTGGTTCGGGGCCCGCCGCCTCGGGGTGGCGGGCCCTCGGCGTTCCCGCTGATTGTGGTGTGCGTCCCGAATGCCGGGAGGGGTCTGGCCCGGCGGCCGGGGGTCCGGCATGATCCCCTCGGACAGGACCGAGAGGAAAGGTGACCCATGACGCTCTGGGAGGCGATCGCCGTCCTGGTGGCCGGTGTCGGTGCCGGGATGATCAATGTGATCGTGGGCTCGGGCACCCTGATCACCTTCCCGGTCCTGCTCGCCGTCGGCATTCCGCCGGTCACCGCCAACGTCTCCAACTCCTTCGGCCTGGTGCCCGGTTCACTCAGCGGCGTGATCGGCTACCGCCGCGAACTCGTCGGCCAGGGCCGCCGACTGCGCCGCCTGGGCACCGCCTCGCTGCTCGGCGGACTGGTCGGCGCGCTGCTGCTGATCAAGCTGCCGAGCGGGGCCTTCGACGCGATCGTGCCGGTGCTGATCCTGCTCGCCCTGGTCCTGGTGGTGATCCAGCCCCGGGTGGCCAGGGCCGTCGCCGCCCGCCGCCGCTCCGACGGCGACCCGGACGGCAGCCTGGTGCTGCTGGTCGGGGTCTTCCTCACCGGCATCTACGGCGGTTACTTCGGCGCCGCCCAGGGCGTCCTGCTGATGGCGCTGATGGGCATGCTGCTCCAGGAGGACCTTCAGCGGATCAACGCGGTGAAGAACGCCCTGGCGATGATCGTCAACGGGGTCGCCGCGCTGTTCTTCCTGTTCACCTCGACCGTGAACTGGACGGCCGCCGGGCTGATCGCGGTGGGCTCGCTGGTCGGCGGCCTGATCGGCGCCAAGGTCGGCCGCCGGTTGCCGCCGGCCGCGCTGCGCGGGGTCATCGTGGCGGTCGGACTCGTGGCCGTCACCAAGCTGCTGGTGAGTTGACGGTCGGTCAGCCTGTCGGCTCAGTAGGCTGGCCCGGTTCGCACCTCGACCGACCACGAACGGGAGCGCACCGATGAGCGGCAGGGCACGGCTGACCGAGAACGAGATCAGGGCGGCGCTGGCGGCCGTGCCGCTGTGGAGCCGGGAGGGCGACAGCATCGTCCGCAGCGCCGACGCCCCGGACTTCCCGGCGGCGATCCGGGTGGTGGTCGCCGTCGCCGAGCAGGCCGAGGCGCTGAACCACCACCCCGACGTCGACATCCGCTGGCGCACCCTGCGCTTCTCCCTGTCCACCCACAGCGCCGGCGGGCTCACCGACCTGGACTTCACCCTCGCCGCCCGCATCGACGAGGCCCTGCACACCGAGTCGGCGGCCTGAGCCCGGCCCGCCGGGCGGGCGCTGAGGGCCCGGGCGGCGCGCCGCCGCGGGCGTGAGATGCTGACTGCCGCAAGCGGCGGGCAGGCGGGGGCGGGGAAGGACGGAACGATGGCGCAGGAGCCCTTCGGAGATCCCAACGCCCAGCAGCAGCCGTGGTACCCGCAGGACCACCAGGGCGGGTACTACGGGCAGCCCCAGCAGCAGCCGCCGTCCCAGCCGCAGGCGCAGTGGCCGCAGGAGGGCTACGGCCCGGTCGAGTACGGGCAGCCCGAGTGGTCGTACGGCCAGGGCGGTTACGGCCCTACCGGGTACACCGAGGGCGGTTACGTCGAGGCCGGCTACGTCGAGGGGCCGTACGGCGAGCAGGGGCGGTACCAGCCGTACCAGCAGCCGTACCCGCCGTACGCCGCCGAGCAGAAGCCCGCGCAGGAGGGGCTGTACGTCCCGGCGGGGGCCGAGTACTCGGCCGACGGCTATGTGCACGACGGCTCCGTGTACGACGGCTCCGTGCACGACGACTCGGTGCACGACGGCTCGGTGCACCTGGAGGACTCGGAGCCCGCACCCGAGGCCGCGGCGGAACAGCCCCCGGCCGAGCCGTCGTCAGGCTCCGGGCCCGCCGCGTCGTCGAGGGCCGCCGCCCGTCGTGGCCGTGGCGGCGGCGCGGGCTCCGGCGGGTCGCTGGCGGCCAGGGCCCGGGCGGCCGCCGACGCCGTACTGACCGGGGAGCACGTGCCCAGCCGCCGGGCCCTGCTGGTGCGGGCCGGCGCCGGGGTGGCCGCGCTCGGGGTGCTGATCGCCGCCGCGCTGACGGTCGGCGCCGAGGGCGGTGGCAGCGCGGCCGCGACCGGCGGCGGCGAGCCCGGGTTCGCGGTGGCGCACACCAAGGTGTGGTCGGCGCAGGCGGCCGGTGCCGGGCAGGGCGGGAAGACCGGGGGAGACGACACGCTGGTCGGCAGCTGGCTGCTGGCCGACGCGGTGGTCCGGGCCGACGGCTCGGGCGTGCACGCGTACGACCGGACGGAGGGCAAGCCGACCTGGACGGTCGAGCCCCCGGCGGCCGGGGCCGTTCCGTGCGGGCTTTCGGCGGGGGTGAACCAGTCCGGGCTGGGAGCGGCCCTGTTCCGGCCGCAGCCCGACCCGAAGAGCCCCTGCACACTGGTGGCCGCCGTGGACACCAAGACCGGCAAGACGGCCTGGACCAAGACCCTCTCGGACGCCAAGGACTCCTACGGTGCACGGATCGGGGTCACCGAGGACAAGGTGATCGCGATCGGCGACGACCGGGTGATGGCCTGGGAGTCGGCCGAGGGGAAGGACGTCTGGCAGTACACCGGGCAGGGCAGGTTCTGCACCCTGTCCGGCGGCGTCACCGGCAAGACCGTGCTGGTCGCCTCCACCTGTGCCGACTCCACCCCCGCGGACCAGGCCGTCGCGCTGAACACGGTGGACGGCAAGGTCGCCTGGTGGCGAGGCCTGAACAACCAGCCGAAGACGGTGACGGTGCTCTCCGCCGAGCCGGCCGTGGTGCTCACCACCGGCGGGAAGCCGGAGGACGACCGGGTGTTCGCCTGGGGCGCGGCTGGCGACCCGGCCGCCGAGATCCCGGTGGTCGCGGACGGCGGCCGCCTGGACGTCTCCCACGGTGCGTTTTCGGCCACTCCCGAGGTGTTCTTCGCGGGCCGCACCATGGCCGCCGTCCTGGCGCCGGGGAACGGCGGCGGGCCGGTGTCCGCGGTCGGCTACGACCTGGACACCGGCAAGCAGCGCTGGAAGGCGCCGGTCGCCGCCAAGGGCACCGTCCGGGCGGTCGGCATCGACGGCGGCTCGCTCGTGATCGCCGCCGACGAACGCCGCGACCAGCTCGCCCACCTCACCCGCTTCCCGCTGGCGGGCGGCCAGGAGGCGGTCGGCGGCAACTTCCCGCCCGGCACCGGCGCGCTGCTGGTCGCCGGGCGGGTGGCGATCGGCGACGGGCAGGTGGTCGTGCTGCCCGAGCACTCGGCCAACTACGGCACGGCGGCGGGGTACCGGGCGAAGGGCTGAGCCCGGCCCCTCCTACCCCTGCTTTCACGCCGCCGGGGCTGACTGCCCCGGTACGGCCGGCAGCCAGTCGGCGAGCTCCCGGGCCTCCGATCCGCGCAGCCCGAGCGCCAGCATCAGGGTGGCCTGCGGCGTCGGCACGAACGGCCGCCGCAGCAGCTTCATCCCGGCCTGCTCCGGCGTCCGGTCGGCCTTGCGCTGGTTGTCCTCCGCGCACGCGGCCACGGTGTTCATCCAGCTGTCCGCACCGCCGCGCGACCTGGGCTGGAGGTGGTCCACCGTGGTGGCCCGGCGCCCGCAGTACGCGCACAGGTGCTGGTCCCGGGCCAGCACGCCCCGACGGGACCACGGGGCCTGTTGTCGGAACGGCACCCGTACGTACCGTTGCAGTCTGATCACCCGGGGCACCGGGACGGTGACGCCCGTCCCGCGGATCGAGCGCAGCGGATGCGCCTGCTCCACCACCGCCTTGTCCTGGAGCACCAGGACGACGGCGCGCTGGAGCGACACCGTCGTCAGGGGCTCGTAGCTCGCGTTCAGAACCAGCGTGTTGCGCACTCGGCACACCCTTCCCACGGGCGTGCCACGGCGGCACGACCGTCTCCACACACGTCACTGCCGCCGCACGGCGGTGGAACCACTCTGAATGGGCCCACAGCCGACGAACAACGGAATTTCCGGTATCGGCGGCGCCTCGACGGGGTGCCTCGGGGAAAACTCGCTGGCCGGAACCGCGTAGGCTCTATCAGGCTGGAGTCGTTCCGACCAGGGGCCCGACCGAACCGGGCCAGCACCGGGCGGACGCCCGATCGAAGGAGAAGCGTGACCGTGACGGACATCGTCGACGAGCTGCGGTGGCGAGGGCTGATCGCCCTGTCCACCGACGAGGACGCACTGCGCAAGGCGTTCGCGGACGGCCCGGTCACGTTCTATTGCGGCTTCGACCCGACGGCCCCGAGCCTGCACCTGGGCAACCTGGTGCAGATCCTCACCATGCGCCGCATCCAGCAGGCGGGGAACCTCCCGCTCGGCCTGGTCGGCGGTGCCACGGGCCTGATCGGCGACCCGAAGCCCACCGCCGAGCGCGTGCTCAACGACCCCGAGACGGTGGCCGGCTGGGTGGAGCGCCTGCGCGGCCAGATCTCGCGCTTCCTCGACTTCGAGGGCCAGTACGCGGCGCGCATGGTCAACAACCTGGACTGGACCTCCGGGATGTCGGCCATCAGCCTGCTGCGCGACGTGGGCAAGTACTTCCGCGTGAACAACATGATCGCCAAGGAGGCCGTCGCCCGACGGCTCAACTCCGACGCGGGCATCAGCTACACCGAGTTCAGCTACCAGATCCTGCAGGGCATGGACTACCTGGAGCTGAACCGCCGCTACGGCTGCACCCTGCAGACCGGCGGCAGTGACCAGTGGGGCAACCTCACCGCCGGCACGGACCTGATCCGCAAGGCCGACGGCAAGTCCGTGCACGCGCTGGCCACGCCGCTGATCGTCAAGGCCGACGGCACCAAGTTCGGCAAGACCGAGTCCGGCACGGTCTGGCTTGACCCCGAGCTGACCACCCCGTACGCCTTCTACCAGTTCTGGCTGAACGCGGACGACCGGGACATCCCCAACTTCCTGCGGATCTTCAGCTTCCGCTCGAAGGAGGAGATCGAGGAGCTGGAGCGCGAGACCACCGAGCGCCCTGCGGCCCGCCTCGCCCAGCGTGCCCTGGCCGAGGAGCTCACGACGCTGGTGCACGGCGCCGAGCAGTACGAGCGCGCGGTCGCCGCGTCCAAGGCGCTGTTCGGACAGGGCGACCTGGCCGACCTGGAGGCCCCGACCCTGGCCGCCGCCCTGGCCGAGGTCCCGAAGGCCGAGGTGTCCGAACTCCAGCCGGTGGTCGACCTGTTGGTCGCCGTCGGCCTGGCGCCGAGCCGCTCGGCCGCCCGCCGGACGATCAAGGAGGGCGGGGCCTACCTCAACAACGTCAAGGTGACGGACGAGGAGGCCGTGCCGACGGAGGCCGACCTGCTGCACGGCCGCTGGCTGGTGCTGCGTCGCGGCAAGCGCAACCTGGCCGCAGCCGAGCTGGTGCCAGCGTCGGCGTGACCGAAACCCGACGCCGCTGAGCTGCGGCTTCGACGAACGAGGGCGGGATCCAGCCGGATCCCGCCCTCGACGTTTGACGTTGTCCTCCAGGTGGCCTAGTGTTGAACGAGTCGCTGGAGCGGCCACCCCACTCAGCAAGACCCACCCTCACACTCGACGCCCATTCAGTTGGGTCCGTTGGCGTCCCGTCAACAGGGTGTGAGCGTGAATTTCGAGATAACTCTCGGAATGCGCTAACGTGGCGGTCGTCGCAGAAAGCGGCCCCGACCAGTTCGGGAAA
>NZ_JAFLNG010000228.1 GCF_017427025.1 Streptomyces sp. FH025 | reverse complement strand
GGTCAGCGTTCAGACGACAGCTGACAGATGATGAAATCTGTTATCTGTGATTCGTTACCCGTCAGCTGTTTCCCGTCGTCCGTCGGCCGTTCGCGGTCCTCAGACCCGGCCGGCGAAGTCCGGGGCCCAGTTGGCGATGCTCTGGAGGCGGACGCCCGAGCTCGGGTTGGCGGCCTCGACGTACTTGCCGCCGCCGATGTAGATCGCGACGTGGTACACGCCGGAGTCCTTGCCGTTGTTCGACCAGAAGAGCAGGTCGCCCGGCTGCAGGCTGTCCAGCGAGACGTGGGTGCTGGCGGCGGCCTGGTCGGCGGCGACGCGCGGCACGGAGATGCCCGCGGCGCGCAGCGCGGCCTGGGTCAGGCCGGAGCAGTCCCAGCCGCCGTTGCCGGTGCCGCCGTAGACGTACGCCTGGCCGACCTTCGACTGGGCGAAGGCGACCGCGGCGGCCATGCTGCCGGTGGCGGTCTGGGCCGGGGCCTGGGTCTGCGTCTGGCTCTGCGCCGGCGCCTGGGCGGCCGGCTTCGAAGCCGGCTTGGTGGCGGGCTTGGCGGCCGGGGCCTGGGTCTGCGCGGTCGGCTGGGTGTTCACGGCACCACCGTTCGCGGACTGGCCCGCCTGGGCCTTGCCGCCGTCGCCGAAGCTCAGCTGCTGGCCCGGGTAGATGGTGTCCGGACCCTCGGTCAGGGTGCCGCGGTTGATGTCGTACAGGTGCTGCCAGCCGCCCTGCACGTTGTGCTTGTCGGCGATCGAGGACAGCCAGTCGCCCGCGACGACGGTGTAGTCGCCGCCCTGGGCCTGAGCCGGAGCCTGCGCCGGGGACTGGGCCTGGGGCCGGGCCTGCGCCTGGTCCTGGGCGGGTGCGGCCGGCTTGGCGGGCTTCGCGGCCGGGGTCTGAGCCGGGGTCTGAGCCGGGGCCGGCTTGGTGGCGGGCTTGGTGGCGGGCTTGGTGGCCGCGGAGGTGTCGACGGCGGCCGGGGTGCCGCCCTTGGTCAGGCCGGCCTTGACGGAGCACACGGGCCAGGCGCCCGGGCCCTGCGAGGCGAGGACCTTCTCGGCGACGGCGATCTGCTGGTCCTTGGTGGCCTGGTTGGCCTGCGAGGCGTAGGCGGTGCCACCGAAGGCGGCCCAGGTGCTGGAGGTGAACTGGAGGCCGCCGTAGAAGCCGTTGCCGGTGTTGATGGCCCAGTTGCCGCCGCTCTCGCACTGGGCGACGGCGTCCCAGGTGGCGACGGAGGCGGCGTTGGCGGTGCCGGTGGTGAGGCAGGGAACGGTGAGGCCGACGCCCGCGACGCCGAGGGCGGCGATCACGCGGCGGGTGCGGCCGGACAGACGGGTGCCGTTGGTGGGCAGCATGAAGACGCGGTCCTCTCCCACGCCTGCGAGGTGAGCTGTCGGATTCGGGCTGGAGTTGCCCGGCCGCGCTGTGGGCGCGGCTTCACCCCTAGCCCTGGGCCGTTCCGAGGAACGGTCCGGGGCGACTTACCTGTGGGTCCCCCGCTCCTGCCGTGGTGCGTTTTCGCGCTGCCAGGACATCCGACGGCAGGACTCGGCGTCGCGGATGAACTGGGTTCGTGTGGTCACGAACGGGGAGCACGTTAAGCAGACTGAACTTCAAACTGCAAATACCTGTGACGCGCATCACGGTTTAGAGGGAAGTGCCAAATTGCCCGTTCTTCATGATCGAAAATGATCGTTTTCCGGCAATGTGGCGACGGATTCCCACAACTGGCTTCGCTTCAGGAATGGCGTGACGGCGCGTTGAAGCGCGATTGGGGGCACCCGCGAAAACGGGGGAGCGATGGTGAATCGCGCGGCGAACAATGCATGGGCCATTCATCGACAAACCGCACCAGAACGGACATTGCACTCATTGGGTGCTTAACTCCCGTAACTCCGATAGGGGTCACGCCGAAGGGCCGGGAACGAAGTCGTTCCCGGCCCTCGGTGAGCGTCGGCAGGCGGTGCGGCCCGGGCTACAGCCCGGCGGCGCCCTCAGCGGCCGCGTGGGCCCCGCGAGAGCCCCCCTCGGCCCCGGCGGCGGCCTCCGCCTCGGCGCGGGCCAGATCCTCCGGCGACGGCGCCGGCAGCGCGGCCAGGTAGGTGGAGGCGATCAGCTGGCCGACGGTCGGGTACGCGCCCAGCGGCGCCGCCGACGGGCAGCCGGTCTCCTCGGCGGCCGTGGCGAGCAGTTCCGAGTCCGCCTCCGGCCCGATCACCAGCGGGGCCAGTGCCGGGCGCTGGGAGCCGGTGTCCTTGAGGTGGTTGACGGCGGCGGCCACCGAGCCGGGCACGTCGAGCGACGCGGGGACGACCGGGACGGCCAGTCGGGCGGCCAGCAGCACACCGGTGATCCCGGCCGCGGCGGCCGCGTCCTCGCCGCCGACGGTGGTCAGCACCACGCCGTCCGCGGCGGTCGCGATGGCGAACAGCCGGGCCCGGTCGGCCCGGGCCAGGCCGGCCTCGGACAGCCGCACGTGCACCGCCTCGGCCAGCAGCGGGTGCGGGCCCAGCGCGTCGGTGACGGTCGCGCCGTACTCCGCGCCCAGGGCGTGAAGCCCGCTCAGGAAGTCGTGCGGGCCGGGCACCAGCGGCACCACGACGGGCGCCGGCTGCCCGGTCTCGGCGGCCAGGGCCAGAAGCTCGGCGACGGTGCGCTCCTCGCCGCCCTCGACCTCGGCGCCGTCGGCCGGGAGGTAGCCGACCGCGGCCTGGACGCCGTGGTGCTCGCTGCGGACGATCGAGAGCAGTTCCTCGACGACCGAACGGGACTCGGGCCCGGCGGTCGCGGGCACGGCGAGCACCAGGGCCGGGGAGCCGGCCGGGATCTCGGGGCGCTCGGGGCGGCGGTGGCGCCCCCGCGCACGGGAGCCTGGGGTACGGACGGGCAGTGGCGCGCCCGGGATGGCTGCGGTGCTCATGCCGGAGATCGTAGGACATCGCCCCGTCAGGCCCGCAGTCGGCTGCCGTGCGGGTTCCGGATGGTCGAGGTGCCGTGATGGTGTGTCGGCCGCGCCGGTCCGGCGGGTTTGCCTACAATCCGGACATTCCTCGCCCAACCCTCGCGCGGTCGCCGTCGATTGCCCAGACGTGCGCCGTGACGTGTCGAGTTGCACCTGTGGCGCGTGAGATGTCTCACAGCCGGAGGGTGACCTGACGGAGGGTCACGGCGGCGCGACTCCAGGCGTTCGAAGATCAACATTCAGCGGGGGGCCGCTCACGGCCGGTTATCGACGGGTCGTCGATTCAGTGGGCTATGTCCGTTTACGTACCGTCGGGAGAAGGGTCCGTGAAGAGTTCGGGGCGGCGGGTGGAAGGCCTCGTGCACCTGCAATGTCCCGTGCTGATGCACGTGCACTGCGGCTATCATCGCGTCAAGTGAGGCGTTGTTAGCCGGACCGGTACGGGGCCGGTCCGTTCGTTCGGCAGGTGCCGGGGCGCCGCGCTGGACGACAACTCCGGAGCTCTTCGGGAGACTTCTATGCACGACTCGCAGGACACGTACGGCTCCAACCACACCCACAACGGGATGGCCGCCGCCGACCTCAAGGGGGTGGTCTGGCAGAAGAGCCGGCACAGCAACTCCCAGGGCAACTGCGTCGAGTTCGCGGCCCTCCCGGGCGGCGACGTCGCGATGCGCAACTCGCGCTTCCCGGACGGTCCGGCGCTCATCTACACCCGGGCCGAGATCGCCGCCCTGCTCCTGGGGGCCAAGGACGGGGAGTTCGACCACCTGGCGGTCTGACCGGCCGCCGCTCCACCATCGGGGGGCCGTCGTGGGTGCTGACACCACGACGGCCTTTGTCTTTTGCCCCCACTCCTCGCCGACCCCCTGGAGGGCCGTACGGCGGAGCCTGCGGGGGTGAGCCCGAGTGACCTCGGGGCCGTCGAGGCCCGGGCCGCGGTAGTCGGCTCCGGGGCCCGGCGTCGGGGTGTCGGCGGGCCTGCTGCGGGGGTCCGCTGCGGGCCCGGCCGGAGGGCTCGGGGTGTGGTCCTCCCGGGCCGTGCCCCGGGGTGTGGTCCTCCCGGGTCGTCCCTCGGCCGGCCGTGCGCCGTGCGACGCTAGGCCGAGCGCCGGTGCCGTCCACCGATTTCGGGGCGTCCGCCGAACTCGCCGTGCGGGCCGAACTCGCCGTGCCCGTCGAGGCCGACGCGTCCGTCCGGGCCGGAGTGCCCGTCGAGCCCGCCGCCGATGACCGGCTCCGCCTCGAACATGGCCCAGACCACCTTGCCGCTGCCCAGCGGGTGCCAACCCCAGGAGCGGCTGAACGACTCCACCAGGTGCAGTCCGCGGCCGGATTCGGCGACGAAGTCCGCCTCCCGGGCCACCGGACCGATGCTGCTGGGATCGCTCACCGCGCAGACCACCTGGGGCGCGCGGTGCACCAGGCTTATTCGGATCGGCAGCCGGCCGTCCGCGACCGGCCGTGTGGGAAAGTCGTACTCGCCCTGGGCGCCGCCCGACGGGTCGGGTCGTGCGCCGATCGCATGCCGGAGCGCGTTGGTCACCAGTTCCGAGGCCACCAGCGCGACGTCGTCGAACAGCTCCATCAGGCCCCAGCGCTGCAGGGCGGTCCGGGCGAAGTCGCGTGCGGTTCTGACGGCTTCGAAGCGGGGAGCGAGCGTACAGGTGACCACATAGGGGTCAACCGCCAAAGCCGTACCGGTGCTCATGAAGAGCTCCTCCCATAAGGGGGCGGACACGGCTGGACCCGCCGGGGTCATGCCGGTCACCTCCGACTCGCTCGGCCGCTCGGCCGCCCCCTCGACCAGGCGCGCGCGCACTCGAACGCCCGATGGCGTGGGGGACGCCGCCGGGTCGGTGCACGGAGTCGCGCGTGGGGTCGACGCGGAGCCCGCGGGATTGCCAGGGATGTGCAGGTGCACGTGCACCATGGTGGTGTGCGCTCACTGCAGATGCAAGAGTCGATTCACGTGCAGTCGCACTATTGGCATATGCAAGCGCCGGATGCACGTGCATCCTGGTGTGCGGAGTGCAGAACTGATAGGAACATCCGTCAGTATCGGCACCGTGAGCGCTCAACTGATGGCAGACTGTGCGCTGTTTGCCCTAGGTGGAGGTTTCGACCGCATGACCACAGTTCAGCCGGGCGGCGGCTCGATGGTCCGCCGGATCCTCCTCGGCTCGCAGCTGCGACGCCTGCGCGAGACGCGCGGCATCACCCGGGAGGACGCGGGCTACGCGATCCGCGCCTCGGAGTCCAAGATCAGTCGCATGGAGCTCGGCCGCGTCAGCTTCAAGGAGCGCGACGTCGCCGACCTGCTCAGCCTGTACGGCGTGGACGACGGCCTGGAGCGGGAGGCCCTGCTCGGGCTGGTCCGCGAGGCCAACAAGTCCGGCTGGTGGCACAGCTTCAACGACGTGCTGCC
This sequence comes from Streptomyces sp. FH025, assembly GCF_017427025.1. Taxonomy (GTDB): domain Bacteria; phylum Actinomycetota; class Actinomycetes; order Streptomycetales; family Streptomycetaceae; genus Kitasatospora. Next base: position 5,228 of record NZ_JAFLNG010000228.1, on the reverse strand, counting down.
GGGCTGGTTCCAGACGTACGTCGGCCTCGAAGAGGCCGCGCAGCTGATCCGTACGTATGAAGTGCAGTTCATCCCGGGACTGCTGCAGTCCGAGGAGTACGCACGGGCGGTTTTCGGCCAGAGTCGGCCGGTCATCAGCGAGGAGGAGGTCGAGCGGCGGGTCAGCCTCCGCCTGCGCCGCCAGAAGCTGCTGACCGAGGGCGCCAGCCCCCGGCTGTGGGCCGTGATCGACGAGGCCGCGCTGCGCCGGCCGGTCGGCGGGCCCAAGGTGATGCGCGGCCAGGTCCAGTACCTGATCGACGTCGCCGAGCAGGCCAACGTGGTCATCCAGGTCATGCCGTTCCGCTTCGGCGCGCACGCGGGGGAGTCCGGGGCGTTCACCATCCTGCGCTTCCCGGAGCAGGACCTCGCGGACGTCGTCTACCTGGAACAGCTCACCAGCGCGCTCTACCTGGACAAGCGGGACGACGTCGACGCCTACATCCAGGTCATGGAACGGCTCTGTGTCGACAGTCTCACGCCCGAGCGCACGATCGACCTGCTCGCCTCGATCCTGAAGGAACGCTGACCCGCTGCCTGACGGGGCCTGTGAGATTCCCTCCCTCGCGAGGCCCCTCGGTAGTGGAACGCACGGCAGCCGACCGATCGTCCGATCGGTCGGATCAGCCGGATCGGTCCGATCGCATGCCGGACCGAATGCCTCCGGGCCGTTCGCCCGCCGTCAGCCGCGGGCCGACGGCCGTTCGCGTTCCGGCGGCAGCGGCTGCGGCGGGCGGCCCAGCTCCCAGGCGAGGTCGTAGCGGCGGAACAGGTCGGCCCGGATCGGTGCCAGCGAGATCTCCGCACCCGGCAGCAGCACTCCGATGCAACCGCCCATCAGCGCGCTGCGCAGCACCGCGTGCTCGGCGACCGGGTCGGGCGCGCCCCAGTCGCGCAGCAGGCCCTGAAGGATCGCGCCGAGCCGCTGCTGCTCCGGGTCCTGGATGAAGGCGCCGGTGTCGGGGTCGAGGATCAGCGCCAGGTGCGAGCGCATCACCCTCGGGTGGTCCATCGCGAGTGCGAGGACGGCGTCGATCGCGCGGGCCAGCCGGGCCTCGGCGGAGACGCCCGGCGGCAGCTCGGCCAGGGCGCCGGACAGCGCCTGGTGCATCATCCGGTGCGTCGCGGACTGCATCAGCAGCCGTTTGCCGTCGAAGTAGTACGAGAGCAGACCGCGGGCGAGCCCGGCCCGTTCGGCGATGTCGGTCAGCGTGGTGCCCGCGTAACCGCGCTGGTCAACGAGTTCGACGGTGGCCCGCATGATGCGGCGGCGGGAGCGCTGCCGCATCTCCTCATTGACCGAATCCCCCCGGGGTGCCATCGTGTCTGCTCCGAACGTTCGTTGGCTCCGAGCCAATATACTTGCGGAGCCGGCGGCTGCGCCGTGGAACCGTGCCCTGGCGGGCGCTGTCCGGGCGGCCGGTACGAAGACGGCCGGCTCCACCAACACGGGGGTTTGGTGGAGCCGGCGCCAGTGCCCGACGGCCAAGGGGTCGGCCGCGGGCGGAGGCCACGGGTCAGTGCTCAGTCAGGACTTCGGTCCGGGTCGTGGGTGACCCGGCGGGCGGATAATCATAATCCGGCACCTGCAGGGGAGTTGAATTCCGGCGCCGGTCCACCAGGGCGCCCACCGCGGCGATGATCAGCCCGACCAGTGCGACCGCCGTGACGAGGAACAGTGCCGGGCGGTACCCGTCCAGCTGGGCCTGCGAGCTGTCGCCGCCCGCGCTGCCGGCGGTGATCATCGCGGTCGCCCCGGCCAGCACCACTGCGGTGCCGACCTGGATCGCGGTGTTCACCAGGCCCGAGGCCAGGCCCTGCTCCTCGTCGTCCACGCCGTCGGTGGCGGCGATGTTCACGGAGGGGAAGGCGAGCGCGAAGCCCACGCCGAGCAGCAGCATCGAGGGCAGCACCAGCCCCACGTACGAGCTGTGCTCGTCCAGGCGGAGGAACAGCGCGAACGCTCCGACCAGGGCCAGCAGGCCGATCGGCAGCAGTCGCCCGGTGCCGAAGCGGTCCACGATCGGGCCCATGAACGGCGCCGAGAGGGCGATGAACGCGCCGGCCGGCAGCAGGCCGAGCGCCATCTGCAGGGCCGACCAGCCGAGCAGGTGCTGGAGGTAGAGCGTGACGACGAACTGGAAGCCGCCGTACGCGCCGGTCATGGCGAAGGCGACCAGGTTGGCCCGGGCGACCGAGCCGTTGCGGAAGATGCCGAGCCGGACCAGCGGGTGGGCGGTGCGGCTCTCGACCAGCAGGAAGGCGGCGGCCAGCGCGGCGACCACGACCAGCGAGCCGAGGGTGCGCAGGCTCAGCCAGCCGGCGCCCTGGGCCTCGGTGACGGTGAACACCAGCAGCAGCACGGTCGCGGTACCGGTGATCGCGCCCAGCACGTCGTAACCGCCCTTGGCGCGCTCCTCGACGGGGCGGGGGAGCAGCCGGACGGCCACGATCAGGGCGAGCAGCGCGACCGGAACGGGCATCAGGAAGGTCCAGCGCCAGCCGACCGAGGTGAGCAGGCCGCTCAGCACCAGGCCGAGCGAGAAGCCGCTGGCGCCGCAGGTGGTGTAGATCGACAGCGCGCGGTTGCGGGCCGGGCCCTCGGCGAAGGTCGTGGTGATGATGGAGAGGCCCGCCGGGGCGGTGAAGGCGGCGCTCACGCCCTTGAGGAAGCGGGCGGCGATCAGCAGGGCGCCGTCGTCGACCAGGCCGCCGGCCAACGAGGCGGCGGCGAAGACGGCCAGGGCGACCAGGAAGACCCGGCGGCGGCCGAGCAGGTCGGCGGCGCGCCCGCCGAGCAGCAGCAGGCCGCCGTAGCCGAGCACATAGCCGGAGACCACCCACTGCAGGGTGGAGGTCGAGAGGTTCAGCTCGGAACCGATGGAGGGGAGGGCCACGCCCACCATCGAGACGTCCAGGGCGTCCAGGAACATGGCGGCGCAGAGGACGATCAGGGTGCCCCAGAGGCGGGGTGTCCAGTTCAACCCGCTGGTTGACGGGGCGTCGGATGACGTGACGGTCGCGGTGGTCATGGGGAGGACAGTACATGCACGTGCATTCAATGCAAATGAATTAGATGTGAACGCATAAATTTACCGAACACGTGCTAGGGTGGCGGCGTGGCTGAACTTGACTCCCCGGCGGAGGCCGGCCTCGTCGCGGAATGGCGCGAGTTGTTGGCCCGCCATGCCGCCGCCTCCTGTGCGCTCGACCGCGAGCTGGGCGACAGGTACGGACTGGGCATGAGTGAGTTCGAGGTGCTGGAGAGACTGGTGGAGGGGTGCCGGGCCGGAGGTCGCCTCGGACTGCGGGTGAGCGAGCTGGCGCCCACCGTCCATCTCAGTCAGAGCGCGCTGTCCCGGTTGATCGCCCGCCTGGAGAAGGGCGGACTGGTCACCCGGGCGATGTGCGAGAGCGACCGGCGGGGAGTCACGGTCACCCTGACCGAGGCGGGTCGGGAGCGCTACGTGCAGGCCCGGCCGCTGCACCGCGAGGTGCTCGGGCAGACCCTCAGTGAACCGCTCGGGCCTGTCCGGCCTGGGCCTTCTGGGGAGTGACCACGCGTCAACTGTCCCGTGGGGTCCGGAATTTCTGCCTCAGAGCAGTGAGTTGAGACCCGGGGCGACGGCCAGCAGGACCACTGCGGCCGGGACGGCGAGGGCGACCACAGTGAGCCGCAGTCGGTGCGGGACGGACAGTCGCGGGCGGCCCGCGAGCAGCCGGTCCACCCGCTTCGGGGACTGCGCCAGACCGGGTGGACAGGAGCCGAACACCCCGCGGTCCAGGTTGAGTTCGGCGAGCGCGAGGGCGGTGGTGTGCCGGCCGTGACGGCGCGCTGCCCGGTCGTCGGCCGCCAGCTCGACCAGCTCCGCCACCTGGTCCCGGAACGTGCTGAACACGCCCACGCCGGGGAAGCCGGAGGCGAGCGCCTGGGCGAACTGCTGGAGCCAGTGGTGCCGGGCCCGCACGTGTCCGCGCTCGTGGCTCAGCACGGCGGCCAACTCCCGGTCGGTGAGCTGCCGGAGAGCCCCGGTGGTGACCACCAGGCGCGAGTTCGGACCGGGTAGCGACCATGCCTCGGGGCGGACGTTCTCCAGCACCACCAGCCGTTCCCGACTGCTCCGTGCGGCGGCGATCGCCTCGGGCAACTCGGGTGCTCGGGTCGCGAGTTGAGCTTGCCGGCGGTCGCGCAGGGCCTTGGCCGTACGGACCTCACGGGTGAGCGCCAGCACCGTCTGCAGCCCGCCCGCGGCGAGCACCGCGGCGCACAGCCGGCCCCAGCCCTCGGCGTCCTGCAGGCCGTACGCGGCCTCCACGCCGTGCGGGGCGCCCGCGAACACCAGGGCGCGCAGCTCGGGCTGGGCGGCGGAGGCGGCGAGCACCAGGCCCAGCGCGCAGCACAGCAGCACGGCCACCACGAGGCACTGCCACACCAGCAGTGCCAGCACCGGTTCACGCTCCGCCCAGCGGGCCCGGGCCAGCAGCCGGGGCGCGACGGTCGAGAGCAGCAGTCCGAGCAGCAGCAGGCCGATCAGGGCAGTCATCGCATGGGCTCCCCGAGTACGCACGGAACGCGACAGCGCGCTCCCCGCCAACCTATGCGCTGTTGACGTCCGGTGGAACGGCTTTCGGCCGGCCAGTGACCAACGCCACGCGCGGGCCGGGGGATTGGGCGTACGGAGGAGGGCGTCACCTGGTCGGAAGCATTACATGGTCAGGAGCATGGCGAACATGCCGAGACCCATGGTGAGCCGACAGGCCCGCGGGAGGCCGGCGGTGCCGAGGACGAGGGTGCCGGTGGGGGTGCGCAGCAGGCGGGATCCGGCCCAGAGGGAGTACCCGCCGAAGTAGAGGAGCAGGATGCCGGTCAGCAGGGGGGCGCCGAGGGTGGTGGTGTGGTGGTGCCCGCCGGGGGAGGCGGTCATCGCGAGGGCCATGTACGTCATGGCCAGTGCGCCGAGGGCGTGGTGCAGCCGGTGGGCGCGGCCGGTGGGGGCGTACAGGGCGGCGAGCAGGAAGCCGGTGGCGGGGACGCCGAAGAGTACGGCCCAGAGGGCGGGTGGGACGCTGGCGCCGGTGACGGCCATCGCGGCCATGCCGAGCCCCATCAGGGCTTCGGCGGCGTCGGACTCCCGGGCGAGCAGGCGGTGGGTGTGGCTGGAGGGGGAGCCGGCGGTGCTGGTGGTGCC
>NZ_JAFLNG010000227.1 GCF_017427025.1 Streptomyces sp. FH025 | reverse complement strand
CGACCAACTCCTCGGCGGCCGCGCAGAGGAGACCCCGCCGGTCGCGGCGACCACGGCGGCCCCGACCGCCGACGAGCCGATCGCGATCGTCGGGATGGCCTGCCGCTACCCGGGCGGGGTGCGCTCGCCCGAGGACCTGTGGCAGCTGGTCCTGGACGGCCGGGACGGCATCACCGAGTTCCCGGCCGACCGCGGCTGGGACGTCGAGCGGCTCTACGACCCGGACCCGGAGAAGCCGGGCACCTCGTACACCCGCGAGGGCGGCTTCCTGCACGACGCGGACCTCTTCGACCCGGCGTTCTTCGGGATGTCCCCGCGCGAGGCGCTGGCCACCGACCCGCAGCAGCGCCTGCTGCTGGAGACCGCCTGGGAGACCCTAGAACGCGCCGGGCTCGACCCGGCCGGACTGCGCGGCAGCCGGACGGGCGTGTTCACGGGCGTCATGTACCACGACTACGGCTCCCGGGTGCAGAACGTCCCGGAGGATCTGGAGGGCTACCTGGCCAGCGGGAACGCGGGCAGCGTCGCCTCCGGCCGGGTGTCGTACACGCTCGGCCTGGAGGGCCCGGCCGTCACGGTCGACACCGCCTGCTCCTCCTCGCTGGTGGCGATGCACCTGGCGGTGAACGCCCTGCGCTCGGGTGAGTGCGACCTCGCCCTCGCGGGCGGGGTCACGGTGATGGCCACCCCGATGACCTTCGTGGAGTTCTCCCGCCAGCGCGGCCTGGCCGCCGACGGCCGCTGCAAGCCGTTCGCCGACGGCGCGGACGGCACCGGCTGGTCGGAGGGCGTGGGCCTGCTGTTGGTGGAGCGGCTCTCCGATGCCCGGCGCAACGGGCACCAGGTGCTGGCCGTTATCCGGGGCTCGGCGGTGAACCAGGACGGTGCGTCGAACGGCCTGACCGCCCCCAACGGCCCGTCCCAGGAGCGCGTCATCCGGCAGGCGCTGGCCAGCGCCCGGCTGACCGCCGCCGAGGTGGACGTCGTCGAGGCGCACGGGACGGGCACCCGGCTGGGCGACCCGATCGAGGCGCAGGCCCTGCTGGCGACGTACGGCCAGGAGCGGCCGGAGGGCCGCCCACTGTGGCTCGGTTCGCTGAAGTCCAACCTCGGCCACACCCAGGCGGCGGCCGGCGTCGGCAGTGTGATCAAGATGATCGAGGCGATGCGGCACGAGGTGCTGCCGAAGTCGCTGCACATCGACGCGCCCTCCTCGCACGTCGACTGGTCGGTCGGCGCGGTGGAACTGCTCACCGAGAACCGGGCCTGGGAGTCGGCGGACCGCCCTCGTCGGGCGGGTGTCTCGTCCTTCGGCATCAGCGGGACGAACGCGCACGTGATCCTGGAGCAGGCGCCGCTGGCGGAGGAGCCCGCCGCTGAGCCGGCCGCTGCTCTGCCGGTGGTGCCGTGGGTGCTGTCGGCGCGCTCTCCGGAGGCGCTGTCGGCGCAGGTGGAGCGGCTGGCGGCGTTCGTCGGAGAGCGGGAGGAGCTGTCCGTCGCCGACGTGGCCCTCTCGCTGGCGACGAGCCGCTCGGCGCTGGAGTACCGGATCTCGGCGGCCGGCGGCGACCGGGAGGCGCTGCTGGCGCAGCTGGGCTCGGCGACACCGGCCCGGGTGACCGGGGCCGGGGGTCGTACGGCCTTCCTCTTCACCGGGCAGGGTGCTCAACGGGCCGGTATGGGCCAGGAGTTGTACGAAGCCTTCCCCGCTTTCCGCACCGCCTTCGACGAGGTCTGCGCGGAGCTGGACCCGCTGCTGGAGCGGCCGCTGGCCGAGGTGATCGCCTCCGGCGACGGGCTGGACGACACGGGCTTCACCCAGCCCGCGCTATTCGCGATCGAGGTCGCGCTGTACCGGCTGCTCGAACACCACGGCGTCACCCCGGACTTCCTGGTCGGGCACTCGGTCGGTGAGCTGGCGGCCGCACACGTGGCGGGTGTGCTGTCGCTCGCGGACGCGGCCCGGCTGGTCGCCGCCCGGGCGCGGCTGATGCAGGCCCTGCCGTCCGGCGGCGCGATGGTGGCGGTGCGGGCCCCGGAGGAGGCGGTGTTGCCGCTGCTGGCGGGCCGCGAGGGAGTGGTCGGCATCGCGGCGGTGAACGGCCCGCGCTCGGTGGTGATCTCGGGTGTCGAGGACGAAGTCCTGGCGGTGGCGGCCAGGTTGGAGGCGGCCGGCCACAAGGCGACGCGGCTCACGGTCAGCCACGCCTTCCACTCGCCCCTGATGGACGGGATGTTGGACGAGTTCCGTGCGGAGGCGGCCACGCTCACCTTCCGCGCCCCGAGGATCCCGGTGGTCTCCGACGTCACCGGTGCCCTGGCCACCGCCGAGCAGCTGTGCTCCCCGGACTACTGGGCGCAGCACATCCGCGAGGCGGTCCGATTCGCCGATGCCGTACGGACCTTGGCCGCTGAGGGCGTCACGACCTTCCTGGAGCTGGGCCCGGACGGGGTGCTGACCGCGCTCGCCCAGGACACCCTGGACTCCGGCGGCGAGCACACCCTGCTCGCCGCCGTGCGCCGGGACCGGCCGGAGGCGCACACTCTGGTCGAGGCCCTGGGCCGGCTGCACTCGCACGGTGTCCCGGTCGACTGGTCGGCGTTCTTCGCCGGTTCCGGTGCCCGCCGCACCGACCTGCCGACCTACGCCTTCCAGTACGAGCGCTACTGGCTCGAAGGCACGTCCGCGCCCGCCGACAGCACGGACCTCGGCCTGACCCCGGCCGACCACCCGCTGCTGGGGGCGGCGGTCGAACTGGCCGGTGTGGACGAGGCGTTGTTCACCGGCCGATGGTCGCTGCGGACGCACCCGTGGCTCGCTGACCACACCGTGCACGGCGCGGTCGTGGTCCCGGCCTCGGCGTTCGTCGAGCTGGCCGTCCGCGCCGGGGACGAACTCGGCTGCACGGTGGTCGAGGAGCTGTTCGTCCACGCGCCGCTGGTCGTGCCGGAGCGCGGCGGCGTGCAGGTGCAGGTGAAGGTCGGCCCGGCCGACGACGGCGGCTACCGCGCCCTGACCGTCCACGCCCGCCCCGAAGGCACCGACGCGTCCTGGACGCTGCACGCCGACGGGCAGCTCGGCACCGAGGAGGCCGCCGAGCCGCAGGACTGGCCGCAGGCGCAGGAGGGCGACTCCTTCGAGGTGGGCCTGCCCGAGGAGCTGGCGTCGGAGGCCGCCCGGTACGGGCTGCATCCGGCCCTGCTCGGCGAGGTGATCCCGAACCTCCCCGTCTACGCCTCGGAGCCCGGTGCCATCCCGGTGCCCGCCGAGTGGCGCGGGGTGCGGCTGCACGCGGCCGGAGCGGTGACGGCCCGGGTCCGGCTGGCCATGCTGGACGATCACCGCGCCGCGCTCCACCTCACCGACGCCGCCGGTGACCTGGTGGCCACCGTGGACGCCCTGGTCTTCCGGGAGGTGGGCGAGGAGGAGTTCGCCGCCGCGCGGCCCGGCGAGCCCGCCCCGGGCGGGGCCGACCGGCCGACCGGTTCGCGGCGGGCTCCGGCCCGCCGGACCGCCCGGGCGCACGCCGTCGCGGCCGAATCGCTGACCCAGCGGCTGGCCGGACTGCCCGAGGCGGAGCGGCGCAAGCTGGTGGTCGAGCTGGTCAGGGCCGAGGTGGCGGCCGTGCTCGGCCACCCGGACCCGGCCACCGTCGACCTGGAGAAGCCGTTCCAGGAGCTGGGCTTCGACTCGCTGACCGCGGTCGACCTGCGCAACCGGATCGGTGTCGCGACCGGGCTGCGACTGCCCGCCACGGTGGTCTTCGACCACCCGACGCCGCAGTCGCTCGCCGATCGCCTGCTCACCCAGGCGGCCTCCGAGGGCGGCGCGCCGTCGGCCGTCGGCGAACTGGAGCGGCTGGAGGCGGCACTCGCCGCCGGCCTGGCCGATGACCAGGACCGCGCGGCCATCACCGTCCGGCTGCAGACGCTGCTGTCGCGGCTGAACGAGACCGCCGGCACCTCCGAAGGCCCCGACCTGGCGGACATCGAGTCGGCGTCCGTCGGCGAGATCTTCGCCTTCATCGACAACGAGCTCGGCCGCTCGGCCGACTGACCGGTTTCTACGACTTCCCCGCAGGAACTCGCGGAAGGAGAGAGGAGCTTTCCATGTCCAACGAAGAGAAGCTGGTCGAGTACCTGAAGTGGGTCACGGCCGATCTGCAGAAGGCCCGCCAGAAGATCACCGAGCTGGAGTCGGCGGCGGACGAGCCGATCGCGATCGTCGGGATGGCCTGCCGCTACCCGGGCGGGGTGAGCTCGCCCGAGGACCTGTGGCAGCTGGTCCTGGACGGTCGGGACGGCATCACCGAGTTCCCGGCCGACCGCGGCTGGGACGTCGAGCGCCTGTACGACCCGGACCCGGAGAAGTCGGGCACCTCGTACACCCGCGAGGGAGGTTTCCTCGACGGAGCCGCGCTGTTCGACCCGGGCTTCTTCGGGATCTCGCCGCGTGAGGCGCTCTCGATGGACCCGCAGCAACGGGTCCTGCTGGAGACCGCCTGGGAGCTGTTCGAGCGGGCGGGGATCGACCCGGCCGGGCTGAAGGGCAGCAAGACCGGCGTCTTCGCCGGGGTCGGCGGCCAGACGTACCTGCCGCTGGACGGCCCCGAGGAGCTGGAGGGCTACCTCACCACCGGTCGGCTCACCAGTGTCGCGTCCGGCCGGATCTCCTACTTCTTCGGCTTCGAGGGCCCGGCCGTCACGGTCGACACCGCCTGCTCCTCCTCGCTGGTGGCTCTGCACCTCGCCATCCAGTCGCTGCGCGAGGGTGAGTCGACCCTGGCGCTGGCCGGCGGATCGACGGTGAACGGCGCCCCCGGCGGGTTCGTCGACTTCGCCCGGCAGCGCGGACTGGCCCCCAACGGCCGCTGCAAGTCCTTCGCGGCTGCGGCGGACGGCACCGGCTGGTCGGAGGGCGTGGGCCTGCTGCTGCTGGAGCGGCTGTCGGACGCCCGGCGCAACGGGCACGAGGTGCTGGCCGTGGTCCGGGGTTCGGCGGTGAACCAGGACGGTGCGTCGAACGGTCTGACCGCCCCCAACGGCCCGTCCCAGGAGCGCGTCATCCGGCAGGCGCTGGCCAGCGCCCGGCTGACCGCCGCCGAGGTGGACCTCGTGGAGGCGCACGGGACGGGCACTCGGCTGGGCGACCCGATCGAGGCGCAGGCCCTGCTGGCCACGTACGGCCAGGGGCGGCCGGAGGGCCGGCCGCTGTGGCTGGGCTCCTTCAAGTCCAACATCGGCCACACCGTCGCCGCCGCCGGAGTGGGCGGCGTGATCAAGATGGTCCAGTCGATCCGGCACGGCATCATGCCGAAGACGCTGCACGTGGACGAGCCCACCCCGTTCGTGGACTGGGCGTCGGGCGACGTCCAGCTGCTGACGGAGGCCCGGTCCTGGCCGGAGACGGGCGCGCCGCGCCGGGCGGGCGTCTCGTCCTTCGGCGTCAGCGGCACGAACGCGCACGTGATCCTGGAGCAGGCGCCGGTGGCGGAGGAGCCCGCCGCTGAGCCGGCGGCCGCGCTGCCGGTGGTGCCGTGGGTGCTGTCGGCACGCACGCCGGAGGCGCTGTCGGCGCAGGCGGAGCGGCTGGCGGCGTTCGTGGGCGAGCGGGAGGACCTGTCCGTCGCGGATGTGGCGTTCTCGCTGGCGACGGGCCGTTCGGCGCTGGAGTACCGGGCGGCGGTGGCCGGTGGTGATCGGGAGGCGCTGCTGGCGCAGCTGGGCTCGATGGCGCCGGTTCGGGTGAGCGCGGGGCGCACGGCGTTCCTGTTCACCGGGCAGGGTGCCCAACGCGTCGGTATGGGCCGGGAGTTGCGCGAGGCGTTCCCGGTGTTCCGGGCGGCGTTCGACGAGGTCTGTGCGGAGCTGGACCCGCTGCTGGAGCGGCCGTTGGCCGAGGTGATCGCCTCCGGTGACGGGCTGGACGACACGGGCTTCACCCAGCCCGCGCTGTTCGCCGTCGAGGTGGCGCTGTTCCGGCTGGTCGAATCCTGGGGGGTGCGACCCGACTTCCTGGCCGGGCATTCGATCGGCGAACTCGCCGCCGCACACGTGGCGGGTGTGCTCTCGCTCTCCGACGCGGCGCGCCTGGTGGCCGCGAGGGCGCGGCTGATGCAGGCGCTGCCGTCGGGTGGCGCGATGGTGTCGGTGCGGGCCCCGGAGGAGGCGGTGCTGCCGCTGCTGGCCGGGCGCGAGGCCGTGGTGGGCATCGCGGCGGTGAACAGTCCGCGTTCGGTGGTGATCTCGGGTGTCGAGGACGAAGTCCTGGCGGTCGCCGCGAAGTTGGAGGCGGACGGCCACAAGACGACTCGGCTCACGGTCAGCCACGCCTTCCACTCGCCCCTGATGGACGGGATGCTGGCCGAGTTCCGCGCCATCGCCGACGGGCTCCAGTACGGCGAGCCGACCATTCCGGTGGTGTCGACGGTGACGGGCCGGCTCGCCTCGGGTGAGGAACTGCGCTCGGGCCGCTACTGGGCCGAGCAGGTCCGTGGTGCCGTCCGATTCGCCGACGCCGTCGGGACGTTGGCGGCTGAGGGTGTCACGGCCTTCCTGGAGCTGGGCCCGGACGGGGTGCTCACCGCGCTCGCCCAGGGCACCCTGGATGCCGGTGACCACACCCTGGTGGCGGCCGTCCGCCGGGACCGGCCGGAGGCGCACACTCTGGTCGAGGCCCTCGGTCGGCTGCACTCGCACGGTGTCCCGGTCGACTGGTCGGCGTTCTTCGCGGGCTCCGGCGCCCGCCGCACCGACCTGCCGACCTACGCGTTCCAGCACGAGCGCTACTGGCTCGAAGCGCTGGCCGTGTCCGCCGACAGCACGGACCTCGGCCTGACCTCGGCCGACCACCCGCTGCTGGGGGCAGCGGTCGAACTGGCCGGTGTGGACGAGGCGTTGTTCACCGGCCGCTGGTCGGTGCGGACGCACCCGTGGCTGGCCGACCACACCGTGCACGGCGAGGTCGTGGCGCCGGCCTCGGCGTTCGTCGAGCTGGCCGTCCGCGCCGGGGACGAACTCGGCTGCACCGCCGTCGAGGAGCTGTTCCTCCGCGAGCCGCTGGTCGTGCCCGAGCGCGGCGGCGTGCAGGTGCAGGTGAAGGTCGGCCCGGCCGACGACGGCGGCTACCGCGCCCTGACCGTCCACGCCCGCCCCGAGGACGCCGACGCCTCCTGGACCCTGCACGCCGACGGACAGCTGAGCTTCCGCTCGCCCGAGGCGCTGCCCGAGCCGGGCGAGTGGCCGCCGGCCGGCGCCACCCCGCTGGACCTCGCGCACTCGTACACCGACTCGGCGGCCGGCGGCCTGGAGTACGGCCCCGCCTTCCAGGGCCTCACGGCGGCCTGGACGCTGGACTCCGACCTCTACGCCGAAGTCCGCCTGGCCGAGCGGGAGGAGGCGGACGCGGCGGCCTTCACCCTGCACCCGGCGCTGCTGGAGGCGGCCGTGCAGGTCGCCCGCCTCGCCGACGCCCCCGGGACGGTCCGGGTGGCCGACGAGTGGTCGGGGGTGCGGCCGTACGCGTCCGGCGCCACCACGCTGCGCGTCCGCCTGGCCCAGGGCGAGGCGCAGGACAAGGCGCGGGACACCGCCGGCACCCTCTCCGTGCACCTGGCCGACGCGAGCGGCCGCCCGGTCGCGGCGATCAGCCGGCTCGCCCTGCGCCCGGTCGCCGCCTCCCAGGTGACCGACTCCGCCGCGCGCCGCCAGGACTCGCTCTTCCACGTCCACTGGCGGCCGATCGTCCTCCCGGAGCCCGACGGCCCGCTCGACTGGGCCGAGTTGGGTGCTCCCGACTTCGCCGCGATGGCCGACGTCGCCCGCGCGGTCGAGTCGGGCCGCCGCCTCGACGCCGTGCTGGTCCGGCAGGACGAGGCCGGCCCCGCCGGGACGGCCGAGGAGGTGCACGACGCCGCGCACCGGGCGCTGGCCCTCGTGCAGGAGTGGCTCGCCGACGACCGCCTCGCCGACACCAGGCTGGTCCTGGCCACCCGGGGCGGCGTGAACACCGCGCCGGAGGACGGGACGGACCTGAGGTCCGCGACCGTCTGGGGCCTGCTGCGGTCGGCCCAGTCGGAGGCGCCGGGGCGGATCGTCCTGGTCGACGTCGACGACCTCGCGCTGCCCGTCGCCGCGCTCGCCCCGGCCGTCGCCTCCGGCGAGCCGCAGCTCGCGATCCGCCGAGGCCGGGCGTTCGTGCCGAGGCTGGCCCGCACCCCGGCGGCCGGTGAGGGCGGCGAGCCGACCGGCCGCTGGTCGCCCGAGGGCACCGTCCTGATCACCGGCGGTACGGGCGCGCTGGGCTCGCTGTTCGCCCGGCACCTGGTGGCCGAGCACGGCGTCGGGCACCTGCTGCTCACCAGCCGCCGCGGCCGCCAGGCGGCCGGCGCCGCCGAACTGGAAGCCGAACTCACCGCCCTGGGCGCACGGGTGACGATCGCCGCCTGCGACGTCGCGGACCGCGAGGCCCTGGCCGGGCTGCTGGCGGCCGTCCCCGGCGAGCACCCGCTGACCGCCGTCGTGCACCTCGCGGGCGTGTCGGACGACGGCCTGGTGGCCGCCCAGACGCCCGAGCGCCTGGACGCCGTGCTGCGGCCCAAGGCCGACGCGGCCTGGCACCTGCACGAACTGACGAAGGATCAGAAGCTCGACGCCTTCGTCCTGTTCTCCTCCGTCGCCGGGGTGATCGGCGGCCCCGGACAGTCCAGCTACGCGGCCGCCAACGCCTTCCTGGACGGCCTGGCACACCAGCGGGCCGCCCTCGGCCTGCCGGCCACCGCCGTCGCCTGGGGCCTGTGGGACCAGGCCGGCGGCATGGGCGGCCACCTGGACGAGACCGACCTCGCCCGGATCGCCCGCAGCGGCTTCCGCCCGGTCACCGAGGCCGACGGCCCGGCCCTGCTGGACCTCGCGATCGGGCTGGACCGGCCCGCCCTGGTGGCCACGCCGCTGGACATCGCCGCCCTGCGCACCCAACCCGGCCAGGCCGCACCGCTGTTCAGCGGGCTGGTCGGAACGCCCGACCGGAGCTCGGCACGGAACTCCGCCGTCACCACCGTGCCGCCCGCCGAGCAGCTGGCCGGCCTCGGCGAGGAGGAGCAGCACCGCCACGTGCTGGAGCTGCTGCTGGCCGAGATGGCCGCCGTGCTCGGCCACGCCGACCCGAGCGGCCTCGACACCGAGCAGCCGTTCGCCGGGCTCGGCTTCGACTCGCTGACCTCCGTCGAGCTGCGCAACCGGCTCTCCACCCTGACCGGGATCCGGCTGCCCGCCACCCTGGTCTTCGACCACCCCACGCCGCACACCCTCGCCGCCTACCTGCGCACCGAGCTGCTGGCGACGCTCTCCGAGGACGGCGCCACCGCCCGGCAGGAGGTGGACTACGCGGCCGAGGTCCGGCTCGCCGACGACATCCGCCCGGCGGCCGAGGTGGTCCGGACGGTCGAGGACCCGCAGGAGGTCCTGCTCACCGGAGCGAGCGGCTTCCTCGGCGCGTTCCTGCTGCGCGACCTCCTGCGGGACACCAAGGCACGGGTCCACTGCCTGGTGCGCGGCGCCGACCACGAGGAGGCGGTGGCCCGGCTGCGGGCCAACCTGGAGTGGTACCGGGTCTGGGACGAGGTCGACCCGGAGCGCGTCGAGGTCCTCGTCGGCGACCTCGCGCAGCCGCGACTCGGGCTGACCGAGGAGCAGTTCGACGGGCTCGCCCGCGACGTCGACGTGGTCTACCACGCGGGTGCCACCGTCCACTGGCTGCGCCCGTACGGCTCGCTCAAGGCGGCCAACGTGGGCGGCACCGAGGAGGTGCTGCGGCTGGCCGCCCGGCACCGCACGGTGCCCGTCCACTACGTGTCGACCGTCGGCGTCTTCGCCGGCTCGGTCGCCGAGGGGGTGCCGCTGCGCACGGACGACCCGACCGGCCCGGCGGAGGCGCTGCCCAGCGGCTACCTGCGCAGCAAGTGGGTGGCCGAGCAGACCATCGAGCTGGCCCGGGAGCGGGGCCTGCCGGTCTCGGTCTACCGGGTGGACGTGATCTCCGGCGATCAGGTCAACGGCGCCTGCCAGTCGCGGGACTTCGTCTGGCTGAGCCTCAAGGGCCTGCTCCAGGCCGGTGCGGTGCCCGCGGACACCACGGGCAGCTTCCACCTGCTGCCGGTCGACTACGTCAGCTCGGCGATCGTCACGCTCGCCCGGCAGGACGGGAGCGCCGGGCGGACCTTCCACCTGTACAACCAGGACGAGGTGAGCCTCGGTGAACTCGTCGACCACCTGCGGTCGTCCGGCTACCCGCTGGCCGAACTGCCCTGGGCGGACTGGCTGGAGAGGGTCAAGTCCGACCGGGACAACGCGATGATCCCGCTGCTGGACGCCTTCGAGATGATGACCTCCGACACCGCCGCCTTCTACCCGCCGATCGACACCACCGGCACCGAGACGGCCCTGGCCGGCACCGGGGTGGACTGCCCGCCCCTGACGAAGCGGCTCTTCGCCACCTACGTGGACTTCTTCGTCGAGGCCGGCTACTTCCCGGAGGCGCCCGCCGAGCACTGACCCGCGTCCAGGGGCCCCGCCGGTTTCCGCAACCGGCGGGGCCCCTCGCGTGTCCGGATCGGCGGGGGTCAGTACTCGCTGCTCGGGGC
>NZ_JAFLNG010000226.1 GCF_017427025.1 Streptomyces sp. FH025 | reverse complement strand
GTCGACGAGCACTTCACCGGCCCCGCCCTGCCCGCCGGCTGGAACGCCGTCGAAGGCGACTGGAAGGTGGAGAACGGACGCCTGGTCGGCACCTCGGCCAACTCCGGCCAGCAGAGCCGGATCACCTTCGGCCGCCACCTCGACGACTTCCGCATCGAGGCCACCGCCCGCTTCGAGAGCGCCCAGGACAGCGCCCGCTGGACGGCGCTGGGCCTGGACGTCCCCGCCAGCGGCGCCACCCCCTGGTCCATCGCCACCATGCGCACCGGCACCACCGCCGCCAACGGCCTCGAATTCGCCCAGCGCACCCCCGCCAACGCCTGGAACGTCACCAACACCGCCGCCGCCCCCAGCGCCGCCGGCACCGGCCGCGACGTGCGCGTGGCCGTCGAGGTCCACGGCACCACCGCACGCTGGATCTTCGACGGCAAGGAGGTCATGCGCACCACCCAGGTCGCCCGCAGCGCCGACGGCGGCCAAGCACTCGTCGTCAACGGCGCCAAGGTCTCCTTCGACGACCTCAAGGTCACCGCCCTCGCCCCCGGCGGCTGGCTGCGCCCGGCCGGCTCGCCGCTGACCGTCTTCGCCCACCGCGGCGCCTCCTCCGCCGCCCCCGAGAACACCCTGGTCTCCGACGAGATCGCCCGCCGCGGCGGCGCCGAGTGGATCGAGAACGACGTCCAGCCCAGCAAGGACGGCGTCCCGTACGTCCTGCACGACGACACCGTCGACCGCACCACCAACGGCAAGGGCGCGATCCGCGACCTGACCTCCACCCAGCTGGACGCGCTGGACGCCGGCTCCTGGTTCGGCCCCGTCTACGCGGGCACCCGCGTCCCCACCCTGGCCGCCCAGCTGGAGGACCTGCGCACCCGCGGCGGCAACCTGCTGCTGGAGATCAAGGGCAAGCACAGCCGCGAGGAGGTCGCCCGGATCGTCAAGGAGGTCCGCGACCACCAGATGACCGGCCGGGTCTTCGTCCAGAGCTTCGAGGTCGACGCCCTGCGCCACACCCGCGAGCTGGCCCCCGAACTGCCGCTGGGCCTGCTGCGCGGCGACCTCGACGCCGACCCGGTGGCCGTCGCCAAGGAGCTCGGCCTGTCCGCGTACAACCCGTCCGACGGCGGCCTCGCCGCGCGCCCGAACGCGGTGAAGGACCTGCACGCGGCCGGCGTCGCGGTCAACGTCTGGACGGTCGACTCGGCCGCCCGCTGGAAGGCCCTGGAGGCCGCCGGCGTCGACGGCGTCATCACCAACCGCCCGGCGGAGCTGGCCGGTTGGAACTCCGCCTGGCTCCAGGGCGCCACCCCCGCCCCGCCCGCCGCGCCCACTGTGGCGATCACCTCCCCGGCCGCGGGCGCCGCCCTGGACCGCGCCCAGCGGCCGGTGGCCGCCGTCCGTGCCGCCGGCGCCGACACCGTGCGCCTGACCCTGGACGGCCAGGAGCTGGCGGCCGGCACCGCCATCGACACCACCGCCCTCGCGCTCGGCCGGCACACCCTGCGCGCCGAGGCCACCGGCCCCGGCGGCCGCGCCGAGTCCACCGCCGAGTTCACCGTCGCCGCCACCCCCACCGGCCTGGCCTCGCTGGTGCTCACCTCCGGCGCGGACCGCAACGCCGTCGCCACCCTGACCGTGATGCTCGGCCAGGGCCAGGGCCAGTACCGGCCGCTCGCCCAGTGGGCCGACAACCAGGCCGGCCGCGGCCTCCAGGCCGACCGCGCCCGCCTGATCGCCGCCGACGCCCGGGCCCTGGAGGCCGCCGCCCGCGGCTGACCCGCCCTCGCTCCGTTGTCGGCCCGTTGTTCGGCCGGGGCCCCGCGCCGCCCGTCCGCGGCGCGGGCCCCGGTTGCTTTCCGCCAACCCGCTTGCCACGCAGGGATGGTGACCAGCCGTTCCTTTGCCGCCCCTTTGCCGGAATGGTTCAGACCATTGACGCGGGGGAAGGGTGACCATACGGTGTCCGCACACCCTGGCGCGGGCATGTCATGCCCTGTGGCGTGCCCCCACGCACGCCCGCCCCGCGCTGGGCGCACCACTCCATCCACCCCCACGGAGGAGCACCAATGCGCACCCGTCATGTCCTCGCGGCCGCCGCCGCCGCGGTCGTGCTGCCGCTCGCGACGGCCCTTCCGGCCCAGTCGCACGGCTTCATCAACCTGCCGCCGAGCCGCTCCGCGCTGTGCGGCGCCAACGCCGTCCCGTGGGACTGCGGCGACATCCAGTGGGAGCCGCAGAGCGTCGAGGGCCCCAAGGGCTTCCCGAGCCGCGGCCCGGCCGACGGCACCATCTGCGCCGGCGGCGACGCCCGCTGGGCCCCGCTGGACAACCCGCGTGGCGGCGCCTGGCCGACCACCAAGGTGACGGCCGGCCAGCAGCTCAACTTCACCTGGGAGATCGAGGCCCGGCACTCCACCTCGTACTTCAAGTACTACCTCACCAAGCCCGGCTACAACGCGAGCCAGCCGATCACCCGGGCCTCGCTGGACCTGACCCCGTTCCTGACCGTCCCCTACAACGGCCGCCAGCCCGACGCCACCACCGTCCACACCGCGACCCTGCCCACCGGCCGCACCGGCCACCAGGTGGTCGTCGCGGTCTGGGACGTCGCCGACACCGGCAACGCCTTCTACTCCTGCACCGACGTCCAGTTCTGACGCCCTGACACCCCGTCGCACTCCTCCCCGCCGACGGGCGGCCGGGCTCCTCGCCTCCCACGGCGAGCGGCCCGGCCCTGATCGCCGTACCCGTGTCCGAGCCGGTGCCCCGGCTCGGACACGGGCGCGGTCACCGTCGGTCACCGTGAGGCGTGTGGACTGGCGATGAGGCGGTGACCGCGGGTCACGGCATGGATCCCGCGCGCTGGTAGGAGGCGTTCGAGGGGCGTTGCAAGCGGAGCGACCTGGAGTGACACTTTAAAAAGGGGGTTTGTTGAGAAAAATCGCATGGAAAGGGCGGGGTAGCGATGAGTAGTCATATGAAAGTCGCAGCCGAGCACGAGCCGGTCACCACAGAGCGAGTCCGCACCGAAGAGGGCGGAATCAAGCAGACGTCGAACATCCAGCGAGGCTTCGCCAGTCATCATCGCCTCTTTAATCAGAAGTTCAACATCCCCGGTGTCGTCCCCAGCACTGCGGTGTCTTGCAGCCTGACAGAGGTCGACGCGAGTCAGACCCCTGTCTTCGGGCTTGCGACGCTGCACCTTTACAACGTCAGTCCCGCGAATGGCGCTGTTTTTGTTCGTGCTGAGATCGATTGGGACACTGATCTGCCCATCAGGTTCGACTTCAACATCAATTAACGGAGCCTGCTAGAGACCCGTGGCGGGCGTGACGCCGGTCTCCGGATCACGTCTCGGGGACCGGCGTCCGTCGGTGCATGGTGTCGACGCGCGCCAGGTGGACCGCTCAGGCGCCAAGCACCTCATCGGCGCTGCGCGGCTCCGTACGGGGCTGTTGGTTGAGGTTGTGGCGCGCGATGGAGGATCGCCGGTAGAAAGAGAGCCAAGGCCCTCGAGGCTCCGAGAAGCGCCGCTCCGCCCGCCCCGTGAGCCAGATGGGCGACGAGACGCTCAGCAGCCCCGAACGGCCGACCGAGCTGCGGGACGGTGCCGACCGCTGAGGATCGCCGTCCGGATGGACCGCTTCCGGAGAGGGCGCGGACCGGTTCCGGAGCCCTCTTTCACACGTTCTGTTAGAGCTTCTAAGCTCGCGGCATGAGCCCGTACCCGGAACTCGCCGAGCCCCGTCTGGAGATAGACGGCCGGCCTGCTACCGCGCAGACGCTCTATCCGGCCATGACCAGCTATGCGCACTTCACCGCGATGCAGGTGCGCGCCCGCCGCACTCCCGGGCTCGATCTGCACCTGGCCCGGCTGGATGACGCGAGCAGGGAGTTGTTCGGCATCGGGTTGGACGGAGAACGGGTACGGGAGCTGATCCGACACGCGCTCGCCGACGACGTGGAGGACGCGTCAGTGCGGGTGCGCGTCTTCCGTCCCGACGCCCGCGTCGCGAGACTGTCGGTGCTCGTGAGTGTGCACCCGCCGGTACCGGCACCCGCGGGTCCGGTCAGCCTCACCGCCGTCGACTTCCAGCGCGAGTTCGTGCATGTGAAGCATGCCGGCAGTTTCGGGCAGGTGTACCACGGGCTGCGGGCCGAAGCGGCGGGCTTCGGCGAAGCGCTGCTGACCGGACCGGACGGCGTGATCGCCGAGGGCTCCATCACCAACGTCGGCTTTCTGGAGAACGACCGTGTGATCTGGCCGGACGCGCCGAGCCTGCCCGGGATCGCCATGCTGGTACTCCAGCGCGAACTGGACCGGACCGCATCCGGTTGGTGCAGGCGACCCGTGCACCTCTCCGAACTCCACCGCTTCCAGGGCGCGTTCGTCAGCAATTCGCAGGGGGTGGCGCCGGTGTCCCGAATCGACGGGCACAGGTTCGACGAGCAGGCTGCCGCGCGGGTGGTGGCGCTGTACCACGCGGCGCCCCGGGATCCCATCTGAGCGGGACGACCAACGCGGCACGATCAGTCACGGCCCCCTGATCGCCTAGCATCGAAGGCCCATCCGGCAGAGCAGGGAGCGGACTTGGACGACCACGGCGACGACTGGACGCCATGGCCCGGTGACGTGGCCAACGGCTGGCCGGCCAGCACTCCGGAACAGTGGCTCGACCGGGCCCGGTACGTCCGCCATGCGGCGAACAAGGTCGGTGATCCGCTTCCGCTCTGTCTTCCCGGCGAGCCGAACGAGTGCGGGCGAAGCGCTCAGCACCACGCGGTGCTCTGGGGCGCCGTACTCAAGGCACGGGCGCACCACATCATCGAGATGGCCGCTCCCACGCAGGAGTACGGCGCGTGGGCGGCCAAGACGCTGTACCGCGAGAGGGTGGGGGAGCTGCGGCAACAGCCCGCCGGGGCGCCGAGATGAAGCGACCGGCCGGGCACACGTCCAGCTCAACCGCGCGACTCCGGTGCCACCCATCGCCGAGAAACCGCTGGGCATCGGGTCGGCCTTGACCTACGATCGCGCGAATGATCACTCATGGAGCGATACTCGACGCCGCCCTCGCCCGCATCACCGCCGGTTACGTGTTCCCCGAGAAGACGGCGGCCATCGAAGCGGCGATCCGCAGCCGGCTGGCGGAAGGCGCCTATGAGGGCCTGGACGAGCGGGGGCTGTGCGAGCGGGTCACGGAGGACTTGCAGGGGGTGTGTCCGGACAAGCACCTGCGGCTGCTGTGGAGCGAGGAGCCGCAGTCGATGGACGAGGAGCCGGAGGACGTCGCCCGGGCCCGGTTCGAGCGGTACGCGCGGGAGAAGAACTACGGAATCCGGCGGGCGGAGCAGCTCGACGGCAACATCGGCTACCTCGATCTGCGCATGATTCCCCCGGCCGCCATCGGCGGTCCCGCGATCGCCGCCGCGATGCAACTGGTCGCCTCCACCGAGGCGTTGGTCATCGACCTGCGGCAGTGCGCCGGCGGTTCACCGGAGGGCGTGCAGCTGTGGTGCAGCTACCTCTTCGCCGACGACGAGGTGCACCTCAACGACATCTACGACCGGGCCACCGACTCCACCCGCCAGTACTGGACCCTCGGGCACCTCGCCGCGCCGCGCTATACGGACCGGCCGGTAGCGGTGCTGACCAGCGACTTCACGTTCTCCGGCGGGGAGGAGCTGTCGTACAACCTGAAGGTGCTCAAGCGCGCGACGCTGTTCGGGCAGACGACGCGCGGTGGCGCCCACCCGACGGCCCGCATCCCCGTCGCCCCGCACGTGATGGTGACCGTTCCGGCGGCCCGCTCGATCAACCCGGTCACCGGCACCAACTGGGAGGGCGTCGGCGTCGAGCCGGACGTGGCGGTCGCCGCCGAGGACGCGCTGGAGAAGGCACTGGAACACCTGCGCGCGTAGTCGAGTCCCCGGCTGCTCGGCCATGAGCAGCCGGGGACTCGCCTCAAGAGGGCACCTGATCTATGGCGCGGGCGGCTCGTCCCGGGGTGAGTGACCGGACAGCGAGATCTTCCGTTCGTCGGCTCGCAGACCCCGGAGTGTCCAGAGCCCGTACAGCGCCAGCAGCGGTTTGACGATCAACCACTCACCAGGACGATAGTCATCCGCACGCACGAGTCTCTCGGCGAGGTCAGGGCGCTGCCGGCGCAAGTACGCCCGGGCCTTGAGCGCATGGGCCGGCTGAGAGGCGATCTTGATGCGGTCGACGTCCTCAAGCAGGGGGATGACGTTCGTGATGTTCTCCCACGTTGTCCCGCTTCGATCTTCGAGGTGCACCGTGCCGTCGAACGCGAGCACCGACTTCGCGTAGTCGGCCATCAACTCGGCCTCCGCGGTGCCGCCGCCGGGCGCGCCGCCACTGAAGATCACGCGAGTGCCGTGCGCACGGTCAGCGGTGATGGATCGGATTCCAGCGCGGACTCGCCAGCGGTTGATCGCGTTCGCTGTCGCCTGGGGGTTCCGGTATCCCAGCACGACCACGGCCTCGGCAGCGCCTCCACTGTTCCCCACGAGAGTTCGAGACCAGCGCCAGTTCAGCCACTCGCCCCAGGCCAGGGCCGCCGCGCCGGCCAACGCCACTCCTGTCCTTCGTCGCATGCCGTGACTCTACGGGGCCCGGTGCCACGCAGCGAAGGCATCGGCCACGCCAGAAGCCACCACGCATTCCGTCAGAGGCGCTGAGCTCGCGGCACGAGCCCGTACACGCAACTCGCCGAACTCCACCGCTACCGGGGCGCGTTCGTCAGTGATTCGCAGGGGGTGGCGCCGGTGTCCCGAGTCGACGGGCACAGGTTCGACGAGCAGGCTGCCGCGCGGGTGGTGGCGCTGTACCCGCGCGGCGCTCCGGGACCTCATCTGAGCGGGACGGCCTCCCCGGTCCGCTGTTCCTGTCGGAGGGCCTGGGGGGCATCGTCACGGGCGTGGCGCAGGAGGCCGGCGGCCCGGTCCAGGACCACCTCGCGAGCTTCGATCAGCAGTTGCGCAACGCCCGGCTCGACGGCTTCGCGGCGAGCCTCGTCGGGGACCTCCGCCAACAGCTCGTCCAGGCGGGCGGGGCCGGCACCGGAGCCGGGGCTCGGACCACGTACCGGGTGCGCTTCGAGAACGGGTTCGTGCTCGGCGGCCTCGAAGAGGCCCGGCTGACCTCGGCCTGAGCACCTGCCGCCGTGCCACCGCCGCCAAACTGGCCGGGGCACGGCGCCTGCGGGGTGCCTCAGACCGGGTAGGTGATCGAGCCCAGCGGCGGGCAGGGGATGAGCATGCTGCCGAGGCCGGGGCGTTCGACGAAGGCCCGGGCCTCGGCGGCCCGCAGTCGCCGGGAGTCCAGGTCATCGGCGTGCCAGGCGTCGTACCTGGCGCGGGAGTAGTCCCACGAGTCGGAGACCAGATCCAGGCTGACGTTGCCGGCGCTGCGCTGGAACTCCGCCTTCACGGCGGCCTGTTGGAGTGCGGTCTGGATCGCGGCGAGATCGATGCGGGTGATCAGGAGGCCGGCGGTGTGCGGTTCGCGCGTGGGCAGGGGGACCTGCGGGAGCAGCGACACCCCGGTATCGAGACGGCCGATGTTGTCGACGGCCAGTTGCTGCGCCTCCCTCATCGTGACCTGTATCTCCCGGTGCAGCCAGTAGAGCTCGTCCAGGTCGGCCGGCGTGATGCGCATCCGCTGGTAGACGGCCCGGAAGCGCGGGTCTTGGTGCAGCGGACGCATGGGGGCGACGTGGAGGGCCACGCAGTCGTTGTAGCCGGCTGTGACGGCGGCTTCGAGGTGCAGGACGGCCTGGTCCGTCTGCCCTTGCGCGTGGGCGAGGTCGCCGAGGCCCACGTGGCCCGCGGCGACGAGCCATGCACCGTCGGGGCCGAGCGCACCGGCGCGCGCGACGACGTCGTGGAGGCTCCTGATGGTCCCTGCGGCGGCGGCTCCCTTGGTCAGCATCTCCACGAGCACTTCGTGCAGACGGGTGACCAGTGAATTGACGGTTTCGACCATGGATCTCCTCGGACCTCGGTGGTGAAGAGCGAAAGGGCGTTGAGCCGGTGTCAACTCCCGTGAAGACGACGGGTGGAAACAGTGATCGGTTCCTGTTCGGCCCACCGCTTCACGGCCCATGACACGCTCTGAGAAGACATCTCATTTGGTCTCGCAGGCTGCTCCCGTGACGATCGTGGAGCGCCTGGTGCCGGACGGGTCGTGGGGGCAGTTCCAGCTGGCGGTCGGCGCCGCTACGGGGGTCGCGAGGTGCTGGCGGCGAACGTGTCCGTCGCGACGTCGGGGTGCACGTGGGCCCAGTCGCCGCCCTGTTTCGGCCGGTCCGGGCCACCGTTCACCGGCTACCTCACCGGCCAACTGGCCCGGATACCCGGCCCGTGCTCGCCCTGCGTGCCCTCGGTTCGAACTACACGGCTGTCGGCGGCTTTTCAGATCGCGCTCAGGCAAGCCAGTCGTTACCCGAGTGCCAGTGCCGCACCCAGCCGTCAAAGCTTCTGGCGTCGGCGTTCGGCACCGGGATGGCTCCGACGTCGGACACCATCCAGACCTCACCGCGGCGGGGCCCTGCCGTCACCAGCAGCCAGAACGACGGCCCATCCTCGGCTCCGAGGACGACTGACCCACGGGTGAAGACGGCATCGATGCGTGGATCGTCGGCATCGGCCGTCTCGTCGTCCTCCCACGCCCACGCCTCATCCAGGGGGAACGGCTTTCCCGGATGCCGCAGGCCCATGTCCGGCCAGCCCGACGGCAGCCATCCCAGCGGCTGAAGACCGCCGTCCTCTGCAGGACCGAGGCCACTGCCGTTGCTGATCTCCGCGATGAAGGTCCGGTAGGGCTCCGGAAGTGTCACCCGGTTCTCGGCCTCCCAGGCCGCGACTCCGTCGTGGCCCAGGGCTGGCTCACGCCACTCAGGTGCGAACGCCGAGCGCAGGAAGTCGAGCGTGGCCTCATCGGGACGGTGATCAGGTGTGATTGTCACGGGAGCATGCTGGCATAGGCGTCCGACATCTTGATCTTGCGGCCCGGGTTCAGGCGGCGCTGCCCATTCTGGCGAACATCGAACAGGCGCTGGCCGTGGCGAC
Source organism: Streptomyces sp. FH025 (assembly GCF_017427025.1). Lineage (GTDB taxonomy): Bacteria > Actinomycetota > Actinomycetes > Streptomycetales > Streptomycetaceae > Kitasatospora. The sequence goes on along the minus strand of NZ_JAFLNG010000226.1, from coordinate 1,595 downwards.
TCCCGAAGCGCTGAACATGTGCTGTCCGTTCTCGTGAACAGAGCCACGCCCTGCTCGGCGGCAAGCCCGCCGCCACCGCCACGGGTCCGCACTTCACCTGGCCGCCGATCGACGACACCACCCGCGCCAAGGTCGCCGCCCAGCTTGATGAGTCGATCTCCATCCCCGGCCGGTCCGGCGTCGTCGCCGAGCTGGAGGACGGACTGCAGGACTACTTCGGCGTCCGGCACGCGGTCACCACCAGTTCCGGCACCGCCGCCCTGCACGCCACCTATTGGGCCGCGAGGATCAACCCCGGAGACGAGGTCATCGTCCCGGCCTGGACCTTCCACGCCACCGCCTCCCCGCTGTTCCACCTCCGCGCGGTGCCGGTGCTGTGCGAGACCGGCCCGGACGGCAACATCGACCCGGACCGCAGCGAGGAGCTGATCACTCCCCGTACCCGGGCGATCATGGTCACCCACCTGTGGGGCAAGCCCGCCGGCATGACCGACCTGGTGGCCGTCGCGAACGCCCACGACCTGGCGGTGCTGGAGGACGGCTCCCACGCGCACGGCGCCAGCATCGCCGGGCGGAAGGCCGGCACCTTCGGCCTCGCCTCGGCCATCTCCCTCAACGGCCCCAAGTCGCTGTTCGGCGGCGAGGGCGGGTTCGTCCTCACGGACGACGACACCTGTCACCGCATCATCACGCTTGCGCACTACAACAAGCGGGCCAAGACCGAGATCCCGGAAGGTCATCCGCTCTCGCGGTACGCGGTCACCGGGGCCGGCCTCAAGCTCCGCATCCACTCCCTCGCCGCCGCCATCGCCCACGACCAGCTGTCCCGGCTGGACGGCTACCTCGCCGGCTGGGCGGAGATCGCCCGCTACCTCACCGGCCAGCTGGCCCGGATACCCGGCCTGGAGGTCATCGAGATGCCCGACGGAGTGATCCCGTCCTGGTACGGGTTGACGCTCACCTACCGGCCGGACGAGCTCGGCGGCCTGCCGATCGAGACATTCCACCAGGCGCTGATCGCCGAGGGTGCCACCGAGTTCGACCGGCCCGGCTCCACCTGTCCGATGAACCAGCTGCCGCTGTACCAGCAGCCCGGCATGCTGTTCCCCGGTCACCCGCACTCCCACCGCCGGTACAAGGCCGGGGACTTCCCCGCCGCCGAGCGCGCACACGCCCGCACGCCCACACGATCAAGCTCCCGGTCTGGCATCGTGAGCAGGATCTGGAAGTGGCCGAGCAGTACGTCCGCGCGGCCATCAAGATCAGCGACCATCACAAGGAGCTGCGGTGACCGTCACCTCCCCCGAGTTCGTGGCCGGACTGGCGGCCGCCGCCGAAGCCGCCGGCATCACCGGCTTCGTCGCCGCCGCCGTGATCAACCACGACGGCCGGGTCCTGCTCGTCCGCCGCAACCCCGACGACTACATGGGCGGCCTGTGGGAGATCCCCTCCGGAACGGTCGAGGCGGGGGAAACCATCCTGGACGCCCTCCACCGGGAGACCGCCGAGGAGACCGGCCTGACCGTTGAGCGGGTCACCGGATACATCGGACACTTCGATTACGAGAACAGCCGCGGCGGCACGACCCGCCAGTT
>NZ_JAFLNG010000225.1 GCF_017427025.1 Streptomyces sp. FH025 | reverse complement strand
CCTCGTCGGCGACGAAGGCCAGCACCAGGTCGCGCGGGGGCTTGCGGCCGGTGCGGGCCCAAGACGAGGAGTGACCGTGAGCGAGCGGAGCGAGTCGGCGGCGCCGAAGGTGACGGCTGAGTCGGAGGTCGCCGAGATCTGTCGCGATCTGATCCGGATCGACACCAGCAACTACGGCGACGGGTCCGGCCCGGGCGAGCGCAAGGCGGCCGAGTACGTGGCCGAACAGCTCGCCGAGTTCGGGCTCGAACCGCAGATCTTCGAGTCGGCCAAGGGGCGGGCCTCCACGGTGGTGCGGATCGAGGGCGAGGACCGGTCGCGCCCGGGCCTGCTGATCCACGGGCACACGGACGTGGTGCCGGCCAACGCCGCGGACTGGACGCACGACCCCTTCAGCGGCGAGATCGCGGACGGCTGCGTCTGGGGGCGCGGCGCGGTCGACATGAAGGACATGGACGCGATGACCCTCGCCGTCGTCCGGGACCGGCTGCGCACCGGCCGCAAGCCCCCGCGCGACCTGGTGCTGGCCTTCGTCGCCGACGAGGAGGCGGGCGGCACGTACGGGGCGCGCTTCCTGGTGGACAAGCACCCGGAGCTGTTCGAGGGCGTGACCGAGGGCATCGGCGAGGTCGGCGGCTTCTCCTTCACGGTCAACGACCAGGTGCGGCTGTATCTGGTGGAGACGGCCGAGAAGGGCATGCACTGGATGCGCCTGACGGTCGAGGGCCGGGCCGGGCACGGCTCGATGGAGAACGACGACAACGCGATCACCGAGCTGTGCGAGGCGGTCGCCCGGCTCGGCCGGCACCAGTTCCCGCTGCGGATCACCAAGACCGTCCGGGCGTTCCTGGACGAGCTGTCCGACGCGCTCGGGGTCAAGCTGGACCCGGAGAACATGGACGAGACCCTGCGCGTCCTCGGCGGCATCGCCAAGATGATCGGCACCACGCTGCGCAACACCGCCCAGCCGACCATGCTCGGCGCCGGCTACAAGGTGAACGTGATCCCCGGTCAGGCCACCGCGCACGTGGACGGGCGCTTCCTGCCCGGCTACGAGGAGGAGTTCCTGGCCGAGCTGGACAGCGTGCTCGGCCCGCGCGTCAAGCGGGAGAGCCTGCACTCGGACCGGGCGATCGAGACCAGCTTCGACGGTGCGCTGGTCGAGGCGATGCAGACGGCGCTGCGAGCGGAGGACCCGATCGCCCGTGCGGTGCCGTACTGCCTGTCGGGCGGTACGGACGCCAAGTCCTTCCAGGACCTCGGCATCCGCTGCTTCGGCTTCGCGCCGCTCCAGCTGCCGCCGGAGCTGGACTTCGCCGGGATGTTCCACGGCGTGGACGAGCGGGTGCCGGTGGACGGGCTGAAGTTCGGCGTCCGGGTGCTGGACCGTTTCATCGACGCCTGCTGAGTGCGCGGGCGGCTGAGCGCCTGCGCGAGTGCCTGCGCGAGTGCCTGCGTGAGTGCCTGCTGATCAGGCGACTGGGTCGGCCCGTTCCCGGGGTTCCGGGGGCGGGCCGACCGCATTGTCGGAGCGCATGATTGTGGGATGGGTTGAAGGAGATCAACAGAAACGATTCTTCCATGCCATTCCGTGCCGACCATCTGTGCGAAGCCTCACCGTTGCGGGTGAATGGGAAATCTGTTCCGTACCCCGTTTGCCGCAGCGTCGTTCATTCCTGTGCAGCCCGCCGAACGGGTTGCGTTGTCCATACAGGAGGAATGATGAAGGTCAAGAAGATCGCCGCTGTCGCCGCCGCCACGGGTGGTCTGGTGCTCGCCGCCGCCGGTGTCGCGTCCGCTCACGGCGGTGCCGGCGCTCAGGGTGTGACGGCGGGCTCTCCGGGTGTCGTCTCCGGTAACCAGATCCAGGTCCCGGTGCACGTCCCGGTCAACCTGTGCGGCAACACCATCAGTGTGGTCGGCGTGCTGAACCCGGCGTTCGGCAACCACTGCGCCAACTTCTGAGTCAACCTCCGGGCCGCTGAGGCCCGTTGAGCCGACTCACTCCAGGCCCCCGGGCGGCGGACGCGCCGCGCCGGGGGCCTTGCGCATGGCCGACGCCCAGGGGTGGCGGCCGGGGGATCCGAAGGGTGCGATCGCTCGATCGGGTGAAGCTGCTTCGTTCGGCTCAACCTCCCCGTTGGCCCCTCGTTAACCCCTGTGCAGTCGCAGACCCTGCGTGATTTACGGATGTCTGGAAATTCCGACTTTCATAAGGTTCACGTCAAGGTCGCCACGTCGTCTCGAAACGTCAGGGGAAAAAATGAGGAATGTAGCCAAGAAGGGGATCCTCACTGCCGTGGCCACCGGCAGTGTGCTGGCCTCGACAGCCGGCTACGCCTACGCGGCCGCCGATGCGCAGGGAGTTGCCGCGGGTTCGGCGGGCGTGGTCTCGGGGAACTCGGTGCAGGTGCCGGTCGAGGTGCCGATCAACGCCTGCGGAAACACGCTCGACGTGATCGGCGCCCTGAACCCTTCGTTCGGCAACCGCTGCGCCAACACGAGCGGCGGCGGCCACCACGCCGCCTCGCACTCCGCCCCGTCCGGCCAGGGCGGTCAGTCCAGCCACCCCGGCCAGAGCTGGCACCCCGGCCAGGGCGGCCTGCCCGGGAGCGGTGCCGCCGGTCCGGGCACCGACGCCGGTCACGGCCCCGTCGCCTCGGGGGCCTCCGCCAGCGGTGCCGCGGTCGGCTCGCCCGGGGTGATCTCCGGCAACAGCGTCCAGGCCCCGGTGGACGTCCCGGTCAACGCCTGCGGCAACTCCGTGAACGTGGTCGGTGTCGGCAACCCGGCCTTCGGCAACACCTGCGGCAACGTCGAGGCGCCCGCCCCGAAGCCGACCGAGGACTGCCCCGAGGGCCACACCCCGCTCGTCCCGCCGACCGGCGAGACCCCGGGCGTCCCGCGCACCGGCGGCCCGTCCACTCCCGCCACCGCCTCGGAGAGCCAGATCGCTCCGGCCGCCGCCCACACCCCCGCCCCGGTCGCGCAGCCCGTCGCGGACAGCCAGCTGGCCGCCACCGGCGCCGGCCAGGTCGAGATGCTGGGGGCCGCCGGGCTCGCGCTGCTGATCGGTGGCGGCGTGCTCTACCGCCGCGCCCGCGCCGGCGCCCGCTGAGCACGGTCCACGACCGGCCGGCGCCCGGCGCCGGAACGCAGCACCCGCGGCCGCCCGTTCACCGGGCGGCCGCGGGTGCGTGAAGGTCAGGGCCTCAGCCCGTCACCAGCTCCGGACCTGCCGGATGATCCGCCGCTTCAGCCGGACCGTCCGGCTGCCGTCGGGGAACAACCGCAGCCGGTCGAGCTCCCAGTGCCCGTACTCGGCGTGCTCGGTGAGTAGTTGGCGCGCCGCGTTGCGCGTGGTGCCGCGCGGCATGCGCAGCGACTGGTACTCGTACTCCGGCTGCCGGACCGGCTTCGGTGGGGTCAAAACGCTCCTCCTGAGGATCAACTGCACGCAAGCCTACGGCCTGCCCCGGACACTCGGCCCGGGTATTTCCGGCCGTCCTCCCGGGCCGGAGCGGGGGTTCGGCGGTGCGTGGCCCGGGCTCTCCACTGACAGTGCATCAGTTGTGTTGCTCCTGTGGAGTGGATACCCCGATACCGGCGCGTGAAGCGGCACCCGGACGGCCCCGTCCGATTCGCCGCGCGCCCTCCGCGCCCGTCCCGCGCGGGGACAGATCCACCTGGATCGGACATCAGGGGGGAAGTTGCGGTGAAATCGCGGGTGTAGGTGACAACCGCTGTGCGTACCGGCGCCGAGGGGAGATAGCGTCTGCACCATGTCTGATGCCGCGCAGCCCACCATTGCCGAGGTACGCGCCGCCGCTGAGGCGGTCAAGGCCGCCATCGACCGTCATCTGGAAGCGGTGTCAAGCCCCAACGCAGCCGACGATCCCGCCGTGTCCGCCGCCTACGAGCAGCTCGCGACGGCCGCCATCGCCTACGACCAGCTCCTGTACGAGGCCTACGACGAGGTCACCCCCTTCGAGATCCCCGGGGACGAGGGGCCGGGCGGCTACCACGGCCCGGAACAGCCCGAGGCGATCAGCGTGCTGATCCGCCGCGACTACCACGTGGTCGACCCCAAGCGGCTGCGCTCCCAGGCCGAGCGGCTCGACGAGTCGCTGACCCCGGGCGGGGCCGGCGGGGTGAACGCCGCGATCGGAGTGCTGTTCGGCGAGTACGAGCCGGACGAGATCGCCGCCCGCAGCGAGGAGTTCGGCCTGGAGGAGGCGGACTCCACGCTCTGGGTCGCGGCCGCCGAGCCGACCGAGCCGGGGGAGTGGCTGCCGGAGCCCTTCGAGCACGCCGATCCGCAGCTGCTGATCTGCCGGTTCGACGTGAGCGAGGTCTACGACGACGAGGATCCGGACGACTGACGCGATCCGGTACGGAGGACGGGCGGGCCCACGGGGAAGCGGGCCCGCCCGTCACGTTCGTCGGCGGCGCTGGACTCAGGCCGTCCGAGGACGCCTCACGGCGGCTCAGTACGCCTCGGTGCGGGTCTCAGTACGCCGAAGCGGCGTTCTCCGCGAGGATCGCCCGCAGCCGGGTGGTACGCGGCTGCGCCGGGCGCTCGGCGACGGCCTGGGCGAGTGCCGGGCCCGCCGCGTGCACCACGGACAGGTGCCGCTCGCCGCGCCCGAAGGCGGTGTAGACCCACTGCCGGGTGAGCATCTGGCCGGCGTCCTCCGGCAGGACGACCACTGCGGCCGGCCACCGCCGGCCGAGCGCCTGGTGGACGGTCAGCGCCCAGCCGTGCCGCAGCCGGCCGGCCTCGGCGGGCGGGACGGTCCGGCGCGAGCCGTCCGCGTACTCCAGGTGCAGGCCGGTGGCGTCGCCGTCCAGCACCCGGGCCGGGCGGGTGATCCCGGGCGCGGGGGACTCCACCACCCGGTCGCCCGGGTCGAAGCCGGCGAAGCGGCCGGGGCCGGGGTTGAGCCGGGCCTTGGCGGCGGCGTTCAGCGCCCGGGTGCCGGCCGGGCCGCCGTGACCGGGGGTCAGCAGCACCACCTGCTCGGCCGGGATGCGGAGCGCGCGCGGGATGGAGTCGGTGAGCAGCTGGACGGCCCGGTGGACGGCCTCGCCGCCGTCCTTGGCGGTCAGGATGACCACCTCCTTGTCCGGCGCCTCGACGGGCTGCAGCTCGCCGATGCCGACGCCGGAGACCAGCTCGCCGATCGGGCCGAAGTCCGGGGTGCGGGAGGCGACCGCCGGGCAGACCTTGGCGGCCAGCAGGTCGGCGAAGAACCGGCCGGGGCCGGCCGACCAGAGCTGGCCAGGGTCCCCGCTGAGCACCAGCCGGGTGCCGTCGGCGAGCGACTCCAGCAGGGTGGCGGCCAGTTCGACGTCCAGCAGCGGCGCGTCCAGGACGATCAGGACGTCCACGGCGAGCGTGCCGTCGGGGGAGCGGCCGGGGCCGGCCGTACCGGACAGCAGCTCGGCGAGGGTGACCACGGGGGCGGCGGCGTCGGCCCCGGCGAGCGCGGCGAAGGACTCCTTGCCCTGGTCGGTCCAGGTGGCGGCCCAGGCCCGCAGTCCGAGACGCCCGGCGGCGGCGAGCAGCGCGGCCGGTTCGGCACGGGCGGCCTCGCCGCCGGTGTGCAGGACCAGGGCGCTGTCGGCGACGGCCCGGATCAGCGCGGTCGCGGAGGAGGACGGCGCGGCCCCGGCGGCGGACGCCGGTTCGGGGTCCTCACCCGGTACGAAGGTGGCCATCAGCTGGAGCAGCCCCTCGGCGAGGCTGTCCTCGGCCATGGCCAGTCGTTCGAGCGCGAGCAGCGTCCGGGTCGGCGGCTCCTCGTCCTCGCCGCCCGCCGCGTGCGCCTCGGCGCCGGCCAGCTCCTCCTGGAAGGGCAGCACCCGCCCGTCCGTGACGGCGGCCTGGATCGCGGCGGCCGGGTCCGGCATCCGGAGGCGGTCGAGCCCGGCCGTCACCTCGGTGAGCTCCAGGGCCGAGTGCCCGCGCAGCACCGCCTGCTCCAGCAGCCACAGCACCAGCGCCTGGGCGCGGCGCGAGTCGCCGGGCGCGGCGTCGGGGCCGAGCAGCTCGCGGGCGAAGCGGTCGGCGTGCTCGGGGCGGACGCCGGGCAGGCCCAGCACCGCCCACGGGTCCTCGCGCAGCCGTTCGGCCGCGTCGTCGCCGAACTCGGCCACGGCCGCGGCCGCCAGCTCGGCCGGGGCGCCGCCGGCGGTCAGCACCTCGGCGGCCTCCCGGAGGGCGTCGCCGCGCGGCCGGTCCGCTGCCACGGGGGCCGGTGCGGCCGGTGGCGCTGCGGCCGGTGCGGTGGGGGCCTCCCCGTCCGCCGTCTCCGCAGTGCCCGAAGCCTCCGAAGCCTCCGGAGCGCCTGGAGCGCCCGGAACCCGTGAAGCCTCCGGGGCCGACGGCTGCGGCCCGATGCTCCGGATCCGCTCTGCCAGCTCCGCGATCGCCGCCGCCTTGTCGGCCGGGGTGGCCGGGGAGGCGGGGGACGCCGAGGTCTCCTCCGGAGCGCCGTTCCCCGTGTCAGTCATCGTCGTCCGCTCCAAAGGTCCACTCCACTGCACTGCACTGCACGTTCTCTTCGACGACCCGGATCCGGGGCCTACAGCTCACTCCAGCCCTGGTCCGGGTAGCGGTGCACCGGCGACGAGATGTCGTCCAGCGCGCCGCGGATCTCACCCGGAAGCGTAAGCGCCTCCACCGACAGCGCCGCCTGGAGCTGCGCCACCGTCCGTGCCCCGACCAGCGCACTCGTCACCCCGGGCCGGTCCCGGACCCACGCCAGCGCGACCGCCAGCGGGCTGCTGGCCAGCCCGTCGGCGGCGGTCGCGAGGGCGTCCACGATCCGCCGCGAGCGCTCCCCGAGGTACGGCTGGACGAACCCGGACAGGTAGGGCGAGGCGCCGCGCGAGTCCTGCGGGACGCCGTGCCGGTACTTGCCGGTCAGCACCCCGCGCCCGAGCGGCGAGCCGGCGAGGACGCCGACGCCGGTGTCCAGCGCGGCGGGCAGCGCCTCGCGCTCGATGCCGCGCTGCAGCAGCGAGTACTCCAGCTGCGCCCCGGCCAGCGGGACCCGTCCGTGGTGGGCGTGCTGCCAGGTGGCGGCCCTGGCGAGCTGCCAGCCGCTGAAGTCGCAGACCCCGACGTAGCGGGCGCGCCCGGAGGTGACGGCGATGTCGAGGGCGCTGAGCGTCTCCTCGACCGGAGTCATCGGGTCGAAGGCGTGGACCTGCCACAGGTCGACGTAGTCGGTGCCGAGCCGGCGCAGCGAGGCGTCCAGGGCGGCGAGCAGGTGCCCGCGCGAGCCGTCGAAGCGGCGGGCGGACTCGGGGACGCTGCCCGCCTTGGTGGCGATGACGAGTTCGGAGCGGGGGACCAGACTGTCGGTGAGGCGGGAGATCAGGTACTCGGCCCCGCCGTCCGCGTACACGTCCGCGGTGTCGACCAGGTTGCCGCCGGCGTCGACGAACTCCTTGAGCTGCTCGGCGGCCTCGTGCTCGTCGGTGTCGCGGCCCCAGTTCATGGTGCCGAGACCGAGGCGGGAGACCTGTAGGCCGGTACGGCCGAGGCAACGCTTTTCCATCGGACGGGCCCTCCACTGGCCGGTGGCCCCGGTGGCCCCGGTGGCCCTGTAAACGCGCAGGTGGGGAGAGTGCTCCCACGTCGGCTGAGCGTAGCGGCCGGTACGCGGACAGGTGTGCCGACCCGCAGAACGATCAACACCGCCGGTGTGACCCAGACCACCACTACCCGTCAGTAGCATGACCCGGGAGCGCGCGGCTACGCTCGCCACCAAGCCCACGCGACCGGCCATCAAGCCCACGCGACTGGCCACCAGGCCCACCCGACTGGAAGGTTCGGCACATGCGACTCGGCATCAACCTCGGCTACTGGGGACTCGGCATGGACGCCGACAACATCGCCGTGGCACAGGAGGCGGACCGGCTCGGCTACTCGGTCTGCTGGGCGGCCGAGGCGTACGGCTCGGACGCCGCGACCGTGCTGAGCTTCGTCGCCGCGAAGACCGAGCGGATCGACGTCGGCTCCGCCATCTTCCAGATCCCGGCCCGCACCCCGGCCATGACCGCGATGACCGCCGCGACCCTGGACACCCTCTCCGGCGGCCGCTTCCGCCTCGGCCTCGGCGTCTCCGGCCCGCAGGTGTCCGAGGGCTGGTACGGCGTGAAGTTCGACAAGCCGCTCGCCCGCACCCGCGAGTACGTGGAGATCATCCGCAAGGCGATGTCCCGCGAGCGCCTGGTGCACGAGGGCGAGCACTGGACCCTGCCGCTGCCCGGCGGCCCCGGCAAGCCGCTCAAGCTCACCGTGCACCCGGTGCGCGAGCACATCCCGCTGTACATCGCCGCGATCGGCCCGAAGAACCTGGAGCAGACCGGCGAGATCGCCGACGGCTGGCTCGGCATCTTCTTCGCCCCCGAGCACGCCGGGCTCTCCCTCGACCCGCTGAAGGCCGGGCGCGCCAAGGCGGGCAAGTCCCTGGACGGCTTCGACCTCTGCCCGACCGTCAACATCGCGGTCGGCGAGGACATCAAGGCCGGGGTCGACTCCCAGCGCTCCTACGCCGCGCTCTACATCGGCGGCATGGGCAGCAAGGAGAAGAACTTCTACAACCAGCTCGCCCGGCGGATGGGCTACGAGCAGGCGGCCGACGAGGTCCAGGAGAAGTACCTGGCCAGGGACTACGAGGGCGCCGCGGCCGCCGTCCCGCACGACCTGATCGACGCCACCTCGCTGATCGGCGACACCGCCCGGATCGCCGACCGGATGCAGGCCTACGCGGACGCGGGCGTCACCACCCTCACCCTGGCCCCCTCCGGTTTCACCCTGGACGAGCGGGTGCGGGCGCTGCGCACCGGCGTCGAGGCGCTGGAGCGCGCGGGCCTGGCCTGAGCCGCGGAAGGGCGGTGGAGGGGCGCTACAGCCAGTCGTGCCGCTTGAACACCCGGTGCAGCACCACGCAGACCAGCGCCATCAACGAGAGCACCGCCGGGTACCCCCAGGGCTGCTTCAGTTCGGGCATGGACTCGAAGTTCATCCCGTAGATGCCCGCGATCATGGTCGGTACGGCGGCCAGCGCCGCCCAGGCGGAGATCTTCCGCATGTCGTTGTTCTGCTGCACGCTGACCTGCGCCAGGTTGGCGCTGAGGATGTCGGACAGCAGCCGGTCCATGCCGTCCACCTGGTCGTTCACCCGGGCCAGGTGGTCGGCGACGTCCCGCAGGTAGGGGGCGGTCTCCGGGCGGACGAAGGGGGCGCCGCGCTCCAGGCGGAGCATCGGCTCCAGCAGGGGGAGGGTGGCGCGGCGGACGGTCATCACCTGGCGCTTGCAGCCGTAGATCCGTCCGGCGTTGTCGCGGCCGACCCGGCCGGGGGCGAAGACGTCCGCCTCCAGCTCGTCCAGGTCGGTCTGGAGCGCGGTGGTCACCTCGACGTAGCCGTCGACCACGGTGTCGCAGACCGAGTGCAGCACCGAGCTGGGCCCGTAGCGCAGCAGTTCGGGCTCCCGCTCCAGCCGGGCGCGCAGGCCGCTGAGCGGGGTGTCCTCGCCGTGCCGGACGGTCATCACGAAGTCCGGGCCGAGGAAGACCATCACCTCGCCGACGGCGACCGCCTGCGCGCCGGGGCGGTAGCCGAGCGTCTTGAGGGCGACGAACAGGGAGCCCTGGTAGGGCTCGACCTTGGGGCGCTGGTGCGCGCTGACGGCATCCTCGACGGCCAGCGGGTGCAGCGCGAATTCCGTGCCGGCCTGGTCGAGTTCCTCGGCGGTGGGCTCGAAGAGGCCTATCCAGACGAAGCCGCCCGGTCCGGCCGCCCGAGCGGCGGCGAGCGCGCCGGCCAGGTCGTCGGGGGCGTCGAGGCGGTGGCCGTCGTGGTAGGCGGCGCAGTGGACGATCATGCGGGCCATTCTGACCCGGCGGCGGCCGCCGGGCACGGAGCCGGGCATGGCGGGCGGCCGCCCGGTCAGGTGGAGCCGGGGTGGGAAAGCGGAACCACGACACCCCCGGGAGGCCGTAGGCTAGGCCCCATGCCCACGCTGCTGCTCGTCCGACACGGCCGCTCGACCGCCAACACCGCCGGGATCCTGGCCGGTTGGACCCCCGGTGTGGACTTGGACGACACCGGCCGCGCGCAGGCCGCCGCGCTGGCCGGGCGACTGGCCGGGATCCCGCTGGCGCAGGTCGTCAGCAGCCCGCTGGAGCGCTGTCGGCAGACCCTGGAGCCGCTGCTGGCCGACCGCCCCGAACTGGGGCAGCCCACCCAGGACGAGCGGCTCGGCGAGTGCCACTACGGCGAGTGGACCGGCCGTCCGCTGGCCGAGCTGGCCAAGGAACCGCTCTGGCGCACCGTGCAGGACCACGCCGCCGCGGCGGCCTTCCCGGGCGGTGAGTCGCTGCGCGAGCTGAGCCACCGCACGGTGAGCGCGGTCCGCGAGTGGAACGCCAAGGTCGCCGCCGAGCACGGCGAGGACGCGGTCTGGATCGCCTGCTCGCACGGCGACGTGATCAAGGCGGTGGTGGCCGACGCCCTCGGCCTGCACCTGGACCACTTCCAGCGGATCAGCGTCGAGCCCTGCTCCGTCACCGCGATCCGGTACACCGCGCAGCGGCCCTTCGTGCTGAGAATGGGCGACACCGGCGACCTCTCCTCGCTCGCCCCCAAGCCCGGCCCGGCTCCGACGGCCCCGGCC
>NZ_JAFLNG010000224.1 GCF_017427025.1 Streptomyces sp. FH025 | reverse complement strand
ACCCAGGCCCCGCGCCCGGGTGGCCAGGCCTCCGGCGGCGCCCGTCCGGGCCCGCGTCCGGCCGGCCCGCGTCCGGGCAACAACCCCTTCACCTCGGGCAGCGCCACCGGCATGGCCCGCCCCGGCGACCGCCGTCAGGGCGCGCCGGGTGCCCGTCCGGGTGCTCCGGGTGCGCAGGGCGGCGACCGTCCGCGTCCCGGTGGCGACCGTCCGCGTCCGGGCGGTGCTCCGGGTGCCGGTGCGCCGCGTCCGGGTGGCGACCGTCCGCGTCCGGGTGGCGCTCCGGGTGCCGGTGCGCCGCGTCCGGGTGGCGACCGTCCGCGTCCGGGTGGCGCTCCGGGTGCCGGTGCGCCGCGTCCCGGTGGTGCCCCGCGTCCCGACGGCATGCCGCGTCCGGCCGCGCCGCGTCCCGGTGGCCCGACCCCGTCCGGCATGCCGCGCCCGAACCCGGGCATGATGCCGCAGCGTCCGGCCGGCCCGCGTCCGGGCCCGGGTGGCCGTGGTCCGGGTGGCCCCGGCGGTCGTCCGGGTGGTCCGGGTGCCGGTGGCGCCCGTCCCGGCTTCCAGGGCCGTCCGGCCGGTCCGGGCTCGCGTCCGGCCGGTGGCGGCTTCGGCGGCCCGCGTCCGGGTGGCGGTGCTCCGGGTGGTGGCGGCGGCTTCGGCCCGCGTCCCGGTGGCTTCGGCGGTCGTCCCGGCGGCCCGGGTGCCCGTGGTGGCACGCAGGGCGCCTTCGGTCGTGGCCCGGGTGGTCGCCCGGCTCGCGGTCGCAAGTCGAAGCGGGCGAAGCGCCAGGAGTACGAGGCCATGCAGGCCCCGTCCGTCGGCGGTGTGATGCTGCCTCGCGGCAACGGCCAGACCGTTCGCCTGTCGAGCGGCGCCTCGCTGATGGACTTCGCGGAGAAGATCAACGCCAACCCGGCCGCGCTCGTCTCCGTCATGTTCAACCTCGGTGAGATGGTCACCGCGACGCAGTCGGTCTCCGACGCGACGCTGCAGCTGCTGGCCGACGAGATGGGCTTCCAGCTCGAGATCGTCAGCCGGGAGGACGAGGACCGCGAGCTGCTGGAGTCGTTCGACATCGACTTCGGTGCCAACGAGGGCGGCGACGAGCTGCTGGCCCCGCGCCCGCCGGTCGTCACCGTCATGGGTCACGTCGACCACGGTAAGACCCGCCTGCTGGACGCCATCCGCAAGTCCAACGTGGTGGCCGGCGAGGCCGGTGGCATCACCCAGCACATCGGTGCCTACCAGGTCGTCACCGAGGTGAACGGCGAGCAGCGCCCGATCACCTTCCTCGACACCCCGGGTCACGAGGCGTTCTCCGCCATGCGTGCCCGTGGTGCCAAGTCCACCGACATCGCGATCCTGGTGGTCGCGGCCAACGACGGTGTCATGCCGCAGACGGTCGAGGCGCTGAACCACGCCAAGGCCGCCGGTGTGCCGATCGTGGTCGCCGTCAACAAGATCGACGTCGAGGGCGCCGACCCGACCAAGGTCCGCGGTCAGCTGACCGAGTTCGGCCTGGTGGCCGAGGAGTACGGCGGCGACACCATGTTCGTCGACATCTCCGCGCGCCAGGGCCTGCACATCGACCAGCTGCTGGAGGCCGTGGTCCTGACCGCGGACGCCTCGCTGGACCTGCGGGCCAACCCCGAGCAGGACGCGCAGGGTATCGCCATCGAGGCGCACCTGGACAAGGGCCGCGGCGCCATGGCGACCGTGCTCGTGCAGCGCGGTACGCTCCGCGTCGGCGACTCGATCGTCGTGGGCGACGCCTACGGCCGTGTCCGCGCGATGCTGGACGAGAACGGCAACAGCCTCAGCGAGGCCGGCCCGTCCCGCCCGGTGCTGCTGCTCGGTCTGACCTCGGTGCCCCGCGCCGGCGACAGCTTCATCGTCGTCGACGAGGACCGCACCGCCCGTCAGATCGCCGAGAAGCGCTCGGCCCGCGACCGCAACGCCGCCTTCGCGCAGCGTCGGGTCCGGGTGTCCCTGGAGGACCTGGACAAGGCCATCGCCGCCGGCTCCATCGAGCAGCTCAACCTCATCATCAAGGGTGACGTCTCCGGTTCGGTCGAGGCCCTCGAGGACGCCCTCGTCAAGCTGGACGTGGGCGAGGAGGTCGAGCTCCGGGTCCTGCACCGCGGTGTGGGTGCCATCACCGAGTCCGACGTGGACCTGGCGATGGGCTCGGACGCCATCATCATCGGCTTCAACGTGCGCGCCGAAGGCCGTGCGCGTGCCGCGGCCGACAAGGAAGGCGTGGACGTCCGGTACTACTCGGTCATCTACCAGGCGATCGAGGAGATCGAGAACGCCCTCAAGGGCATGCTCAAGCCGGAGTTCGAGGAGGTGCGCCTCGGCGCCGCGGAGATCCGCGAGGTCTTCCGCTCCTCCAAGTTCGGCAACATCGCCGGTGTCCTGGTCCGCGACGGCATCATCCGCCGCAACGCCAAGGCCCGCCTGCTGCGCGACGGCAAGGTCGTGGCGGAGAGCCTCACCATCGAGGGTCTGCGCCGCTTCAAGGACGACGCGACCGAGGTCCGCGAGGGCTTCGAGGCCGGTGTCACCCTGGGGTCGTTCAACGACATCAAGGTCGACGACATCATCGAGACCTACGAGATGCGCGAGAAGCCGCGCGTGTAATCGCTGGTCACCGGGGCCGGTCGACGGGTGGTATTTCCGTCGACCGGCCCCGGTCTCGCTGTGTAGGGTCCGGGGTAGTCAGATGTCACGGCGTCAGCCCCGTCGGGGGCTGTACGCTCCCGAGGCCTTCCAGGTCGGCGAGACCTGTCACACATGTTCGTGGGAACACTCACCTTCGACCTGCTGCTGGGCGACGTCCACTCGCTCAAGGAGAAGCGTTCGATCGTGCGGCCCATCGTGGCCGAACTGCAGCGCAAGTACAGCGTGTGCGCTGCCGAGACCGGGAACCAGGATCTGCACCGCCGGGCCGAGATCGGCCTCGCGGTGGTGTCCGGCGATGCCGGGTACGTCACCGAGATCCTGGACAGCTGTGAGCGGTTGGTCGCCGGCCGCCCCGAGGTGCAGCTCCTCTCCGCGAGGAGGCGCTACCACAACGACGACGACGAATGAGGACCGTGGAGCCGGCCGGCGGAAGTCGCCGTTCTCACACGGATCAGGACCGATAGCGCCCGCAAGGCCGGGCGCGGGCCGGTACTTTGGGGCTTGGGCCCCGACGGGTGCGCAGCTCGCCCGGGTACCGGGCCCACTGCACGAGGAGGCAACGTGACCGACACCGCAAGGGCGCGCAAGCTCGCCGACCGCATCCAGGTGGTCGTCGCCCAGACCCTGGAGCGGCGGATCAAGGACCCCCGCCTGGGGTTCGTGACCATCACCGACACCCGGGTCACCGGCGACCTGCGCGAGGCCACCGTCTTCTACACCGTCTTCGGTGACGAGACCGAGCGCGAGGCCACCGCGGCCGCGCTGGAGAGCGCCAAGGGCGTGATCCGCTCCGAGGTCGGCAAGATCGGTGTGCGCTTCACCCCGACGCTGACCTTCGTCGCGGACGCGCTGCCGGACAACGCCCGGAACATCGACGACCTGCTCGACCGGGCCCGGACCTCCGACGCCGCCGTGCGCACCCAGGCCGCGGGGGCGAGCTACGCGGGCGACGCCGACCCGTACCGGGTCCCGGCGTCCGAGCGTGACGACGAGGACGAGTAGTCATGGCGGGTGAGCCGGCCCAGGCCGCCTCGCGAGCCGGTTCCACCACGGGGGCGTCCTCCACCAGCACGGTGGAGGGTGCCCCCGTGGCGCTCCCGGGGCCGCGCGTCGAGGAGAGCGGCACCGAGCTGCTCTGGCAGCAGGTTGTGGCGGAGATCGGGCGGGCCCGCTCGATCGACCTGATCTGCCACATCTGCCCGGACGGCGACGCGCTGGGCTCCTCGCTGGCGGCGGGGCTCGCGCTGCGCGGGCTCGGCAAGCAGGTGCGGGTCTCCTTCGGCGACGACCCGCAGATCGTGCCCGAGTCGCTGGCCTTCCTGCCCGGCCAGGAGCTGATCGTGCCGGCCGCCGAGGTGCCGGACGTGCCCGAGCTGGTGCTCTGCTTCGACGTCGCCGCGCGGAGCCGGCTGGGCCTGCTGCACGACAAGGCCTTCGCCGCGCCCGTTCTGGTGGTGTTCGACCACCACGCCTCCAACCCGGGCTTCGGCACCCACCAGCTGATCGACCCGGCCGCGCCGGCCACCGCCGTCCTCGTGGACGAACTGCTGCGCCGGCTCGGCGTCGAGCTCGACCAGGACCTGGCCACCTGCCTCTACACCGGGGTCGCCACCGACACCGGCTCCTTCAAGTACCGGGCCACCACGCCCGCCACCCACGAGCTGGCCGGGCGGCTGCTGGCCACCGGCATCCGGCACGACCTGATCTCCCGGCAGCTGTGGGACACCTCCTCCTTCGGCTACCTCAAG
This sequence comes from Streptomyces sp. FH025, assembly GCF_017427025.1. Classification (GTDB taxonomy): domain Bacteria; phylum Actinomycetota; class Actinomycetes; order Streptomycetales; family Streptomycetaceae; genus Kitasatospora. The sequence goes on along the minus strand of NZ_JAFLNG010000224.1, from coordinate 6,285 downwards.
GTGCTCGCGGCCGCGCTGGACCGGGCCGTCTACGAGCCGGACGCGGCCGGCGGGCTGGGCCTGGTGTGGACCTGGGTGCCCTACCAGGACCTGGCGCTGTTCAGCGTCACGGTCGAGGAGATCGAGGGGCTGATCGACATCCTGCGCCGGCCGGCCGAGGCCGAGGTGGCGCTGGTGCTCAAGCAGGACCCGGACGGCACGCTGCGCGGCTCCTCGCGTTCCAAGGGCGCGGTGGACGTCGCCGCCGCCTGCACCGAACTGGGCGGCGGGGGGCACGTCTTCGCGGCCGGGTTCAGTGTCCGGGAGGACGTGGCCGCGGTGGTCGAGAGGTTCCGGTCCGCGCTGCGGCCGGTACGTTGAGCATCTCGCGAACGCCGTTTCGCGCATGCCGTTTTTGAGAGAAAGAACCCGATGAAGCGCAAAGGCACCGGCCCGGACGGCCTGGTGATCGTCGACAAGCCCGAGGGCATCACCTCGCACGGGGTCGTCGCCAAGATGCGGTGGCTGGCCGGGACGAGGAAGGTCGGGCACGCCGGCACCCTGGACCCGATGGCCACCGGCGTCCTGGTGATCGGCGTGGAGCGGGCCACCCGGCTGCTCGGCCACCTGATGCTGACCGCCAAGACCTACGAGGCGACCATCCGGCTCGGCCAGACCACCATCACCGACGACCGCGAGGGCGAGATCACCTCCGCCGCTCCGGCGGACGGCGTCACCCGGGAGGCGATCGACGCCGGGATCGCCGCGCTCACCGGCGAGATCATGCAGGTGCCGTCCAAGGTCAGCGCGATCAAGATCGACGGCAAGCGGTCGTACGCGCGGGTGCGCGAGGGCGAGGACTTCGAGCTGGCGGCCCGGCCGACCACGATCCACTCCTTCACCGTGCACGAGCAGCGCGCGGCCGTCGCCGAGGACGGCACGCCGGTGATCGACCTGGACGTGACCGTGGAGTGCTCCTCCGGTACCTACATCCGGGCCCTGGCCCGCGACCTGGGCGCCGGACTGGGCGTCGGCGGGCACCTCACCGCGCTGCGGCGCACCAAGGTCGGGCCGTACGGGGTGGAGTCGGCACGCACCCTGGAGCAGCTGGAGGCCGCCGTCACCGGGGAGTCCGCCACCGGGCTGGAGGTGCTGCCGATCGCGGAGGCCGCGGCGGCCGCCTTCCCGCGCTGGGACCTGGACGAGGACTCGGCGAAGAAGCTCTCGCACGGCGCCCGGCTGAAGGCGCCCGGGCTGGGCGTGGACGGGCCGATCGCGGTGTTCGGGCCGGACGGGCGCTTCCTCGCGCTGGTCGAGGAGAAGGGCGGGCAGGCGAAGCCGGTGGCGGTGTTCGTCGGCTGAGTGCCCTGTGGCCGTGCGCAGCCCCCGTCGGGAGTCATCCCGGCGGGGGCTTCACCTTTGGGAGCCCTTCACTCGAACAGGGGGCACCCTGACGAGGGAGCGCGCGAGGTGAAAGGGCGTGGTGAACGGCGCGGGAGCGGTCGGGGGGCCGCTCCGGCGGGCAGGCTCCCGGCGGTGAGCGAGCGACGGTCGAGGGGGCCACTCATGCCGGGGTTTCTGGAGGGCGATCCGGGGCGGTACCTGCTGCGGATCCGCGACCTCAACGGGCGGTTGCACGGCTTAGGGTTCGTCGCCGACCCGCAGGGCGGCGTGCTCACCGCGTACGAGGCCGTGGCGGGCGTGGACCGGGTGGTGCTGCACACCCACGGCGGGCAGACCCGGGTGCTCGGCCCGGAGGCCGTGCTGCCGCTGCCCGAGCACGGGCTGGCCCTGCTGCGCACCGACGCGGTCGGCGGGCTGCCGGTGCCGCCGCTGCCGGTGGCCGTGGCGGGGGCCGGGCACGAGGTGCTGCTGCCCGCGCTCACCGCTGAGGACGGACTGGCGGTCGCGCTGCGCTGCGGGCTGCTGGGCGTCACCGCGGCGGCGTCCGGCACGAGCCTGCCGGGCGGGGTGCTGCTGCTGGACGTGCCGGTGGTCGGCGGGGTCGTGGTGCCGGCCGGCTCGCCGGTGCTGGACGCCCGCAGCGGCGCCGTGGTCGCGGTGGCCGCGCCCACCCTGCGCGGCCCCGAGCACGGCGGGGCGCTGCCGGCGGTGGCCGCGGGCGGCGGGACGGCGGTCGCGCAGGAGCTGGCCGGGCTGCTGGCGCGCAACGCGGCGGCCGTGCCCGCGTACGGCCCTGCGCTCAACCTGGCCGGGGTGCTGCGGCTGACGGCCGCCCAGCTGGCGGCCGCCGGGGCCGGACCGGACCGGGTGGCCGCGCTGGCCGCCGACCGGGTGGACCGGTCGGACGGCCTGACCGGGGCCGAGCCCTCGGCGACCGTCACCGCTCTGGTGGGCGCCCCCGGCAGCGGGCGCTCCACCGAGCTGGCCGCCCTCGCCGTGCGCCGCTCCGGCGGCGACCGGCCGCTGCCCACCCTCTGGCTGCGCGGCGCCGACCTGCGCGCCGGGGACCGCTCGCTCGCCGAACCGGTGGCGCGGGCGCTGGCCGCGGCCGCGGCCGGGCTCGGTATCACGGCACCGCCGCCCGCGCCGGTGGCGGCGCTGTGCGCGGCGGCCGGGCGGCCGCTGCTGGTGGTGCTGGACGCCCCCGAGGAGGCCCCGGTACCGCTGGGCCCGCGCTGGCTGCGCGGCGCCGGGCAGTGGCTGACCGGCTGCGGGGCGCGGCTGCTGACGGCCTGCGGCGAGGAGGTCTGGGAACGGCTCGCGGCCGAGCCCTGGGGGAGTGGCACCGCCGCCGGTCGGCACCTGGCGGAGCCGGGCCCGGACGGCGACCTGGCCAGCGCCCCCACCGTCCGGATGGACGCCGGCGGAGCGGGCGCGCCGACCCTGGCCGGGCACCGGCTCGGCCCGCTGCCCGCCGAGGCGGCCGAGCGGGTGCGCCGCCGCTACGGGCTGCCGCCGGGCCGGCCGAGCGCCGCCGAGGACGCGCGGCATCCACTGGCCGTCCGACTGGCCGGGGAGCTGTGGGCGCAGGGCGTGCGCGACGAAGCGCCGTGCCGCGGCGAGCTGTTCGGCGCCCACCTGGACCTCTGCTGTCTGCGGGTGGCGCAGCGGCTGGCCGAGGACGGCCGCCCGCGGCGGCCGGGCGCGCACCGCCGGGGCACCGCCCGGCCCGCCGACGGACCGCGGCGGCGGGTTCGCAGGCTCGCGGCGGCGGTGGCCGGGCGGGTGCACGAGGCGGCCCGGCGGATGCTCGGCGAGGAGTCGGGGGGTCTGCCCCGGGAGGCGTTCGAGGAGCTGTTCCCGGCCGACGGCGGCTGGGCCACGGCGGTGCTCGCCGAGGGGCTGTTCGTCCCGGCCGGGCCCGGATTCCGGTTCGCGCACGGGGAGTTCGCCGACTGGCTGCAGGGCCTGCACCTGGACCTGGACGCAGCGCTGCGGCTGCTGCTCGGCGAGGCCGAGGACACTCCCGCCCCGCCCGTCGGCGGGGAGGAGGTGAGCGGCCGGGCCGTGGAGGCCGGCCCGGTGCCCCGGCACCGGATCGGGCCGGTCGCGGCCGCGCTGCGCAAGGTCGCCGAGACCTGGGGCGCGCCCGCCCTGGACCCGTGGCTGCACCGGATCTGGCGGGCCTTGGACCTGTGCCCGCCGGGCGGCGAGCCCTCCTGGTGGGCGGCCCGGCTGCTCACCGCAGGACTGGCCGCCAGCCCGGACCGGGCCGAACACCGGGCGCTGCTGGATCAGTTGGCGAACCGGATCGCCGAGCGGGCCGCCGCCGCGGGCGGGTGGCGGGCGCTCGGTGGGCTGGAGCGCTTCGACCCGGCGTTCTGGACCGGCCTCGGGCTGCCGGTCGAGGCCGAACTCGCGCTGCTGCGCCGCCTGGTGGCCGCCGACGGCCCCGGACAGGGCTTCCTCGGCGCGGTGGTCGAGCGGCTGCGCGCCGATCCGGTCGCGGTCTTCCCCGCGCTGTGCGCCTGGTTCGAGGACCGGCACGGCCTGCCCGGCCGCGGCGTCGCCGACCTCGCCCACGACCTTCTGTACGCCCACCGGCGGCTGGCCCTGGACGAGTTGGCCGACGCGCTGGCCGACGCCGCGCACCCGGGGGCGGACGCCCTGCTCACCGTGCTCGCCGCAGAGGAACCCTCCGCGCTGTGCCGCGCGGTGGACCGCTGGAGCCACGACCGGCGGCCCGAACGCCACGTCGCGGCCGCCGTGCACGCGCTGCGGACGGCCCCGTACGCGTCCGGGGCGGGGGCCGAACTGCTGCGGTACACCGCGCTGACCCTGCTCGCCCGCGAGGACGAACCGGGCCTGCACGGTGCCGCGCTGGCCCTGCTGGTGGGCGACCCGGCGACCAGGGCCGCCCACCTGGGCGCCGCGCTCGCCCTGCACCGGACCGGCGGCGACGCCTTCCTCACCGCGCGGGCGCTGGCCCCGGCCCTGGAGAGCGATCCGGAGCCCGTCCTGGCCGCGCTCGCCGACGGGCTGACGGCCCCCGGCGCCGCCCCCGCCGAGACCCTGCGGGTGCTCGCCGACGCCCGAGGCCCACTGACCGCCCGGCGCGGCGCCGAACTGGCCGCCCGGCTGCTGCGCGAGCACCCGCTGCTGGCCGGGCCGGTCGCCGTCGACTACCTGGGCCGCCGGCTGGCCCGGGCCGCGATCGACGGCCCGGCCGCCCGGCTGGAACTCCGGGTGCTGCTCGGCGCGGCGCTGGCCGTCCGTACGGCCGCCGTCCGCAGGCCCTTCGCCGAGGTGCTGTCCGTCCCGGTGGCCGACCCGGCGGCGGACGCGCTGCGCTGCGAGCTGCTGGACACCCTGCTCGCCACCGAGACCGACCCGGTGGTGCTGACCGCCGCCGTCGAGCGGCTCGCCGAGCACTGCGCGGTGGAGAATCCCGTACGGGCCCGCGCCGTGCTGGCCCGTACGGCTCCCGCGCTGGCGATCGCGGACGAGCTGCTGGTGCGCTGCGCCGGGCGTTCGGCGGCCTTCGCGCAGCTGCTCGCCCGGTGGCCGCGCGATGCCGCCCCGACCGCTCCGGACGGCCCCCGGCTGGCCCGGATGCGGGCCCTGGCGGCGGCCGGGCGGGACCCTCAGTACGCCGCCGCCGAGGCCGAACGGGCCGTACCCGCGCGGGCCCTCCGTGCACCGGTGCGTTCAACCCCCATTCCGGTGGCCGAGCCGGGGCAGGCGCATGGCACGCTATAGGGGTTCGGGTTTGAGCGTTTGAGCGTACGAGGGTACGCACCGTAGGGAACAAGGAGCGGTCGGGTGCAGCGCTGGCGTGGCCTGGAGGAGATCCCCGGTGACTGGGGACGCAGCGTCGTCACCATCGGCTCGTTCGACGGGGTGCACCGCGGACATCAGCTGATCATCGGCCGGGCGGTCGAGCGCGCCCGCGAACTCGGCCTCCCCTCGGTCGTGGTGACCTTCGACCCGCACCCGCGCGAGGTGATCCGCCCGGGCAGCCACCCGCTGCTGCTCGCGCCGCACCCGCGCCGCGCCGAGCTGATCGCCGAGCTGGGCGTGGACGCGGTGCTGGTGCTGCCGTTCACCACGGAGTTCTCCCAGGAGTCCCCGGAGACCTTCGTCCGGCAGGTGCTGGTGGAGGCGCTGCACGCCCGGGTCGTCATCGAGGGGCCCAACTTCCGCTTCGGGCACCGGGCCGCCGGGAACGTGACGCTGCTCACCGAGCTGGGCCGGGAGGACGACTTCGAGGTCGAGGTGGTCGACCTCCAGGTGTGCGGCACCGCCGGGGACGGCGAGCCGTTCTCCTCCAGCCTGACCCGCCGGCTGGTCGAGACCGGGGACATGGAGGGGGCCAACGAGGTGCTGGGCCGCCCGCACCGGGTCGAGGGCGTGGTGGTGCGCGGCGCGCAGCGCGGCCGCGAGCTGGGCTACCCGACCGCCAACGTCGAGACCGTGCAGCACAGCGCGATCCCGGCCGACGGCGTGTACGCGGGCTGGTTGACCGCCGGCGGGGAGCGGATGCCCGCCGCGATCTCGGTCGGCACCAACCCGACCTTCGACGGCACCGCCCGCACCGTCGAGGCGTACGCCATCGACCGGGTCGGCCTGGACCTGTACGGGCTGCACGTGGCCGTGGACTTCCTGGCCTACCTGCGCGGGATGGAGAAGTTCGACTCCATCGAGGCGCTGCTGGACCGGATGGCCGACGACGTCAAGCGCGCGCGTGAGCTGACCGACGGGGTCTGACCCCGGAGCACGGACGAGGGCCCGCCGACTCGGATCGGCGGGCCTCGTCGTGTGTCACTGCCGGGGCGGCTGCGGCGGGTATCCGTACCCGGGCGGCGGAGGCTGGTAGCCGTCCGGCTCGGCCGGCGGGGCGGG
>NZ_JAFLNG010000223.1 GCF_017427025.1 Streptomyces sp. FH025 | reverse complement strand
CGGTCGACGTACTCGATGCCGGACTCCCGGGTGCCCTGGTGGCCGGTCGGGTACCAGCCGTCGGGGACCGTGAGTTCGGCCGGGAAGAGGCCGTACTGTCCGGTCTCGTTCACCAGCACGCTCCAGCGCTCGGGGGCTGCGTCGTCCATCTCCGTCTCCTCGTGGTGGTCGGTGGGGTTGGGTAGGGCCGGGTCAGTTGCCCGCGGCCGCCTGGGCCTTGCGCTCGGCCACCGCGTCGGCGAAGGCGCCGAACTCGCGGATGCGGAACAGCAGGCTGGTCGGGACCTTGACGTCCAGTCGGGAGCGCAGACGGGTGGCCACCTGCATGGCGCTCAGCGAGTGGCCGCCGAGGTCGAAGAAGTCCGCGTCGGCGGCGGGCGGCTGGACGCCCAGGACCTCGGTCCACACCTCGGCGACCACCTCGGTGACGGAGCCCTCGGCGGCCGGGGCGGCCGTCGGCCCCTCGACCGGCTCGACCGGCTCGGCGGCCGGGACGGCCGTGCTGCCGACCAGCGCGGCGAGCGCCAGCCTGTCGACCTTGCCGCTGGTGGTGACCGGGAAGGCCGGCACCACGGTGTAGCCGGTCGGGCGCATCCAGATCGGCAGCAGCCGCTCGGCGTGGTCGCGCACCGCGTCGACGGTGCCGCCCTCGCGCAGCTCCAGCAGCGCCTCCAGCCGGTTCACGCCGTCGTCGCCGGTGTGGCTGACCACGACCGCGCGGGCGACCAGCGCGTGGTCGGTGAGGACGGCCTCGACCCCGCCGAGCTCGATCCGGTGGCCGCGGATCTTCACCTGGCTGTCCGTCCGGCCGAGGTAGCGCACGGTGCCGTCGGCGCGCTCGACCACCCGGTCGCCGGTGCGGTACATCCGCGAACCGACCGGGCCGGACGGGTCCGGGACGAAGTGGGCGGCGGTCAGGCCGGGGCGGCCGACGTAGCCGCGGGCCAGGCCGGGACCGGCCAGGCACAGCTCCCCGGCGGTGCCCGCCGGGACGGGGCGCAGCCAGGCGTCCACGATGCGGATGCCCACCCCGGCGAGCGGGCCGCCGATGTGCGGCTCGCCGGCCTCGGTGATGTGGGTGCCGAGCGCGTTGACCGTGGCCTCGGTCGGGCCGTACAGGTTGGCCGCGGAGAGCACGCCCTCGGCGGTCAGCTCGGCCAGCCTGTTCCACAGCGACGGCGGGACGGCCTCGCCGGCGATCAGCAGCCGCAGCCCGGGCCGCCGGCGGGCGACCGGCTCCAGCTCCTCCAGCAGGACCTGGGCGTGCGAGGGGGTCATGTCGACCACGTCGAGGCGGTGCTCCTCGACGAAGCGCGCGAAGGCCTCGCCGTCGCGGCGGGTGTCGTCGTCGATGACGGCGACGGTGTCGCCGCGGAACACCCGGACCCACTCCTGCACGGAGGCGTCGAAGGCGGCCGAGGCGTTCCAGCCCACCCGCTCGCCCGGCTCGCGGAAGAACCCGCCGTGCTCCATGCCCTCCAGGAAGTCGGTCAGCGCCGAGACCGAGACGCCGATCCCCTTGGGGCGGCCGGTCGAGCCCGAGGTGAAGATGATGTAGGCAAGGTCGTCGGGCGAGGTCTCGACCGGGGCGACCCGGTCGAGGGCGTCCCAGTCGAGCCCGTCGAGGTGGACGGCGCCGCCCCGGACGTCCTCGGGCAGCCGGTCGCTCACCGAGGAGTGGGTGAGCACGGTCAGCACGCCGGCGTCGGAGGCGATCCCGGCGAGGCGCTCGGCGGGCTGCTCCGGGTCGAAGGGGACGTACACGGCGCCCGCCTTCAGGATGCCCAGCACGGCGACGATCAGGTCGCTGGTGCGGGGCAGGAAGACGCCGACGGTGCGGTCCGGGCCGGCTCCGGCCCCGGCGAGCAGGCCCGCCAGGCGGTCGGTGCGGGCGTCGAGCTCGGCGTAGCTGAGCGTGGCGTCGGAGCCGACCACGGCCTCCCGGTCGGGGTGGCTGCGGACGGCGTCGAGGAACCGGCCCAGCAGCGGGGACGTCCTCGGCAAGGTCTCTACTCGGTCCATCAGTGTCGCTTCCTCACTGCTCTCACCGCTCTCACCGGAGAGCGCGGGTGACGGTCGGTCGGCTCCGCGGCCACGTCAGGCCGGGATGTCCGCGGTGGTGCGGCCCTCGAACTGGTGCAGCAGCTCGGTCTTGGTCTCCAGCGGGCCCGCCTCGGTCTGGAGGGCGATCTTCCAGTCGCCGTGGTCGCGCACCCAGACCATGACGTGGACGAAGGTGATGTGGCCGAGCGCGGGCGAGTCGAAGCGGACCCGCTCGATGACCTGGCCGGTGCGGCAGGACTGGACGGCGATCTTGACCGGGGCGGTCTTCATCCGCCAGGTCGGGTCCTCGAAGTAGGAGCCGAGGATCTTGCCCCAGGACTCCTTGTTCATGCCGATGGTGCCGTCGGCACCGAGGCCGGTGACGTTGCCGTCGACGAAGAACGAGAACCACTTGTCGAAGTCGCGGCCCGCGAAGGCGGCGTCGAACTCCTCGGCGGCGGCCTTGAGTTCGGCCGTGCAGCGGTCACAGGCGGCCAGCGCCTCACCGTGCGTGTAGGCCTCCTTCGGCTCGCCGTTGTCAACCGCGATCTCGTCCTCGTTGACGTCCAACTTCTCGCGCATGGTGACCTCTTGGGATCGTGGTGTTCGGGGGGATCAGGTGGCCACACGCTAGGAGCGGCGGCTACAGGGCCACTTGAATCCCACGGGCCCGTCCTCGAGCTCCCGAGGACTTGAGCGGGCCTCGACGGGCGGCTCCCACCCTGGTCGCAACAGCAGAGCCCTGAACCGTATGGGAGTCGTGTCAGATGCGTTGGGACAACATCTACCTCGCCGGCCTCGGTGCGTACTTCCCCGAGGAGACGCTGACGGCCGAACAGGCCATCGCCGCCGGTGACTACGATGCCGCCGCGGCGGAGAAGAACGGGGTGCGCGCGGTCCGGGTCGCCACCGCCGAGGAGACCGGACCGGTGATGGCCGCCGCGGCCGGCCGGCAGGCGCTGGCCCGCTCGGGCCACGCGAGCCAGGAGATCGACCTCGTCCTGCACGCGTACACCAACCACCCGGGTCGCGAGCTGTGGACGCCGGCGCACTTCGTCCAGCAGGAGACCCTCGGGCACACCACCGCCGCCGCGATCGAGATGCGCCAGGGCTGCAACGGCGTGCTCGGCGGGCTGGAGCTGGCGGCCTCCTGGATCGCCGCCCGGCCGGACGCCACCGCCGCCCTGGTGACCTGCGGCGACGCCTGGCAGCTGCCGTACATCGACCGCTGGCGCAGCGACGACCAGACGGTCTTCGGCGACGGCGCCGTCGCGACCGTGCTGTCCACCCGCTCCGGCTTCGCCAAGGTGCGCTCCACGGTGAGCCGTTCGGACGCCAGCCTGGAGCCGCTGTACCGCGGCATGGGCCCGTGGACCCAGGCGCCGTTCGCCGACGGCAAGACCATCGACCTCGGCTCGCGCCCGGGCGACTGGCTGCTGCGCAACGAGGACGCGTACGACGAGGTCCTGGAGGTGGTCAGCGACAACTTCATGAAGACCCTGGACCAGGCCTTCGCCGACGCGGACACCTCGCTGGACGAGGTGCAGTGGTTCATCCACGGCACGGTGATCAAGCCGATCGCGGAGTGGGGCTTCTACCAGAAGCTCGGCCTGGACCCGGCCAAGACCACCTACGACTGGGGCCTGGACTTCGGCCACATGGGCAGCAGCGACCAGTTCCTCGGCATCAACCACCTGATCGAGAGCCGCAAGGCCAAGCCCGGGGACCTGATCGCCACGGTCGGAGTCGGCATCGGCTTCATGTGGACCGCCGCCGTGCTGGAGGTCGTCGACGTGCCGGACTGGAGCAACTGAGCGTCCTCGAACACGCCGAAGGGGGCGGCGATCCGATCGGGATCGCCGCCCCCTTCTGGATGGGGCCTGCCTGTTGGGTTTTGTCGGACCCGGCAAGGACCCAACAGGCAGGCCCCGAGGCCTGTCAGCTCCAGGTGAGGAGCCGCTTGGGCCGCTCCAGGACCGCGCCGATGTCGGCGAGGAACCGGGAGCCGAGCTCGCCGTCGACCACCCGGTGGTCGAAGGAGAGCGCCAACGTGGTGACCTGTCGGGCCACCACCCGTCCCTTGTGCACCCACGGGCGTTCGCGGACGGCGCCGAGCGCCAGGATCGCGGACTCGCCGGGGTTGAGGATCGGCGTGCCGGCGTCCACGCCGAACACCCCGATGTTGGTGATGGTCACGGTGCCGCCCCGGAGGTCCTCCGGAGCGGTCCGACCGGCCCGCGCCGTGTCGGCCAACTCGTTGATCGAGCGGGCCAGTTCGGGCAGCGTACGGCGCTGGGCCGCCTTCACCACGGGGACCAGGAGGCCGCGCGGGGTGGCGGCGGCGACGCCCAGGTTGACGTTCTCGTACTGGACGATCTCCCGGTTCGCCTCGTCCCAGGCCGCGTTGATCCCCGGGTTGCGGCGGACGGCGGTCAGCAGGGCCTTGGCGGTCACCAGCAGCGGACTGACCCGCAGGCCCTCGAAGGCCGGGTCGCGCCGCAGCTCCGCGACCAGGCGCATGGTCCTGGTCACGTCGACGGTGAGGAACTCGGTGACGTGCGGGGCGGTGAAGGCGCTGCGCACCATCGCCTCGGCGGTCGCCTTCCGCACCCCCTTCACCGGGGTGCGGGTCTCCCCCGGAACCGCGACCACCGTGGGAACGGGCCCTGGAACGGGCCCTGGAACGGGCTCGGCGGCGGGCTCGGGTGCCGGTGCGGGTGCCGTGCGGGCTGCGGCGGCGGCCTGGACGTCGGCCCGGGTGACGGTGCCGTCGGGACCGGTGGGCGTGACCTCGCGGAGGTCGATCCCGAGGTCCTTGGCCAGCCGCCGGACCGGGGGCTTGGCCGTCGGCCGCTCCGCCCGGACAACCGACGCGGGTACGGGGGCGGCGGCGGGGACGGCGGTGACGGCCGTGGTGCGACGGGTGCGCCGGACGGTCCGGGACGGCGCGACGCCGTACCCGACCAGCACCGCCTTCCGCTCCCCGGACTCCGGCGGAGCGGCGGCCTCCCCGACCTCCCCGACCTCCCCGGCCTCCGGGGCGGTGTCCACGGTGATCAGGACGGCCCCGACCGCCACCGCCGCGCCCTCGGGGTACCCCAGCGAGTGCACCACCCCGTCGTACGGCACGGGCAGTTCCACGGCGGCCTTGGCCGTCTCCACCTCGCAGACCACCTGGCCGTCCCGGACCCGGTCTCCGACCGCCACGTGCCAGTGCAGGATCTCGGCCTCGGTCAGCCCCTCGCCGACGTCCGGCAGGGGGAACTCCCGCAGTCGGGGCGGGGTGAGCGTGCTCGTGGTCATCTCGGTTCGTTCCTCAGTGTGCGAGGGCGCGGTCGACGGCGTCGAGCACCCGGTCCAGGTCGGGCAGGTACGTCTCCTCCAGCCGGGACGGCGGGTACGGCAGGTGGAACCCGCCGACCCGCAGCACCGGGGCTTCGAGGTGGTAGAAGCAGCGTTCGGTGACCCGGGCGGCGATCTCCGACCCGGTCCCGAGGAACACCGGCGCCTCGTGCACCACCACCAGCCGGCCGGTGCGGCGGACGGACTCCTCCAGGGTCGGGAAGTCGATCGGTGACAGCGACCGCAGGTCGACCACCTCCAGCGAGAGGCCGTCCCGTTCGGCGGCGGCCGCGGCCTCCAGGCAGACCTTGACCATCGGCCCGTACGCGGCCAGCGTCAGGTGCTCGCCCGGCCGGGCGATCCGGGCCGCGTGCAGCGGGGCCGGCGGCCGCTCGGTGTCGACCTCGCCCTTGTCCCAGTAGCGCCGCTTCGGCTCGAAGAACACCACCGGGTCCTCGGAGTCGACGGCCTGGCGCAGCATCCAGTACGCGTCCTCGGGGGTGGCCGGGGAGACCACCCGCAGGCCGGCGGTGTGCGCGAACAGGGCCTCCGGCGACTCGCTGTGGTGCTCGACGGCGCCGATCCCGCCGCCGTACGGGATGCGGATCACCATCGGGATCCGGACGGTGCCCAGGGAGCGGGCGTGCAGCTTGGCGACCTGGGCGACGATCTGGTCGAAGGCCGGGTAGACGAAGCCGTCGAACTGGATCTCCACCACCGGGCGGTAGCCGCGCAGGGCGTAGCCGACGGCGGTGCCGACGATGCCGGACTCGGCGAGCGGGCTGTCCATCACCCGGTGCTCGCCGAAGTCCTTCTGCAGGTCCTCGGTGATCCGGAAGACGCCGCCGAGCCGGCCGATGTCCTCGCCCATCAGGACGACCTTGGGGTCGAGCTCCAGGGACCGCCGGAGGGCGGAGTTGAGCGCCTTGGCGAAGGTGAGCTGCGTGGTCACGGTCATCGCCCTTCCGCGTCGGTGTCGGCGAACGAGTCGAGGTAGCGGGCGAGTTCGTCCCGCTCCTGGTCGACCAGCGGGTGCCGTTCGGCGTACACGTGGTCGAAGAGGGTGAGCGGCGCCGGGTCCGGGGTGGACCGGACCTCGGCGCGCACCCTCAGGGCGAGCCGCTCGGCCTCGGCGTCGACCTCCGCGAAGTACGCCTCGTCGGCGTGGCCCTCGCGGGTCAGGTGGGCGCGGAGCCGGGCGATCGGGTCCTTGGCGGTCCACTGCTCGCGCTCGGCCTCGTGCCGGTAGCGGGTCGGGTCGTCGGAGGTGGTGTGCGCGCCCATCCGGTAGGTGTAGGCCTCGATCAGCACCGGGCCCTGGCCGCTGCGGGCGTGCTCCAGGGCGGCCCGGGTGACGGCCAGACAGGCCAGCACGTCGTTGCCGTCAACCCGTACGCCCGGGAAGCCGAAGCCCTGGGCGCGCTGGTGGATCGGCACCCGGGACTGCCGTTCGGTCGGCTCGGAGATCGCCCACTGGTTGTTCTGGCAGAAGAAGACCACCGGGGCACCGTGGACGGCGGCGAAGTTGAACGCCTCCGAGACGTCGCCCTGGCTGGTCGAGCCGTCGCCGAAGTAGGTGATCACCGCGGTGTCGGCGCCGTCCTGGGCGGCGCCCATCGCGTAGCCGGTGGCGTGCAGCGGGTGGGCGCCGACGACCAGGGTGTAGAGGTGGAAGTTGTGGGCCTGAGGGTCCCAGCCGCCGTTGGTGGTGCCCCGGAAGACCCTGACCAGGTCGAGCGGGTCGACGCCGCGGACCCAGGCCACGCCGTGCTCCCGGTAACTGGGGAAGACGAAGTCGTCCGGCCGCAGCGCCCGGGCGGACCCGATCTGGGCCGCCTCCTGGCCCAACAGCGGTGTCCACAGGCCGAGTTCGCCCTGCCGCTGGAGCGCCGTCGCCTCGTTGTCGAAGCGGCGCACCAGGACCATGTCGCGGTACATCGCGCGCAGTTCGCCGGGGGTGCAGTCGAGGTCGAGGCCGGGGACGTGGATCCGCTCGCCGTCGGGGGTGAGCAGCTGGACCTGGCCGGTGTCCACCGGCGCGGCCTCCAGCCGGAAGGCGGTGGCGGCGCCGGCGGCGGCGGCGGCGGTGGTGGTCGCGCTCATCGGAGGGCTCCCCCGGTGGTCGGGACGCCGGCCGTGGCCAGCGCGGACTCGATCTCGGCGACCACACCGCGGGCGAAGGCCGGCATGGCGGAGCCGAGGAAGTAGAAGTGCCCGCCGCGGTGGACCAGTCGGCGGTGGCCGGCCGAGGTCTCCAGACCCCAGCCGTCCATCTCCTCCGGCGGGCCCCACGCGTCGTCGGTGCCGCAGAACACGGTGATCGGGCAGCCCAGCACGGCGCGGTCCTCGGCGGGCCGGAAGGACTCCACCGCGCGCAGGTCGGCCCGGGTGAGCCGGACGAAGCGGTCGAGGAACTCCGGTATCTCGGCGAGCTGTTCGGGCAGCCCGCCCATGGCGTCGAGCTCCTGGAGCAGTTCGCCGTCGGGCAGCGACGACAGCTGCTTGCGCCGGCCCCGGTAGGAGGGCGGGACCCTTCCGGAGACGCCGAGCCAGACCGGCTCCCGGCCGAGCCCGTGCAGGGTGCGGGCCGTCTCCAGGGCGACCAGCGAGCCGTAGCTGTGGCCGAACAGTGCGAACGGCGCGTCCGTCCACGGCAGGACGTCCCGCACGGCCAGTTCGACGGCCTCGGTCAGCTCCTCGATCGGGGCCTGCCCGTAGCGCTTGCCGCGCCCGGGCAGGTCGAGCAGCAGCAGTTCCCAGGTGGGCGGGAGCTCCTTGTGCAGCGGGAAGTAGGCGGAGCCGGAGCCCCCGGCGTGGTGGAAGCCGATGAGCCGCAGCTCGGGGTCCTCGACCACGCGGGGGCGGATGAAGGGGATGGTCATGCCAGTGGCTCCAGCTGTCGTTCGGTGCCGACGACGAAGCCGCTCAGCAGGTCGAAGAGCTCGACCAGCGGGAGCTCGACGTCGAGCTCCTCGACCGGTACCTCGACGCCGTAGGTCTCCTCGATGGCGATGGTCAGCTTCATCGCGCTGAACGAGTCGCCGCCGACCTCCAGCATGGTCTGCGAGAGGTCGAGGCGGGTCCCGTCGGCGTGCAGCACGCGGGCGAGCTCGCTCCGGAGGAACTCGCTCACGTTCGACGGGCCGTCGAGCCCCGGCGCCGACTCGGCGCCGCGCTGGGCCGGCACGGCGGCCTCGGCCGGGTCCGGCTCGTCGATCCAGCAGCGGACCCGACGGAAGGGGTAGGTGGGCAGGTCGCCGGTCCGGGGCGTGCCCGGGCGGCGCAGCCCGTCCAGCCGCAGGTCGGCGCCGGAGCGGAACAGCGCGGCCAGTGCCTCGGCCAGCAGGGCCGGGGTGCGGGCGTGGTCCCGGGTGGCCAGGACGAGGGTTCGTCCGTCGGACTCCAGTTCGGCGACGCCGTCCGGGGTGACGGGGCGGTCCTGGGTGCGCTCGATCCGCAGGTTGAACCCGGCCAGGAGGCGGGCCAGCCGGACGCCGGGGGCCTCGGCCGCGCCCTCCTGGCCGGCGCCCAGCGCGGGGTGGGCGGCCAGCAGGGCGTCCAGCGCGCGGAGGAGGGCCCCGCCGTCCTCGGCGAGGCGCAGCCGGACGGTGCCGCCGGGGACGGTCCCCACCGCGGTCGCCTCGGCGGCCGCGGCGAGCCGGGTGGCCAGCTGCTCGGCGCCGCCGCCGGTGACGGCGAGCCGGTACGGGAAGTTGGCCCGGCCGTCGCGCAGGGTGGCGCAGACCGCCGCCAGGTCGGCCGGCCCGGTGCGGGCCAGCCTGGCGAGGGTGCGCCGGGCGAGCGCGGCGAGGCTCTCCGGATCCTTGGCCGACAGGGTGAGCAGTTCGGGTGCGGCGGCCGGGGCCGGCCCGGCCGCCGGGGCGGCCGGGCTCGGCCGGTAGGAGGCCAGCAGGGCGTGGGCGTTGGTGCCGCTCATCCCGAAGGCGCTGATCCCGGCGACCCTCTGCTCCGGGTCGCCCGGCCAGTCCCGGGTGCGGCGCGGCACCTCGACCTTGAGCTGCCGCCACGGGATCAGCTTGTTGAGCGGGCCGGCGGACTCCGGCTGGGCCACCGGCACCTTGGCGTGCCGCAGCATCAGCACCAGCTTGATCAGCCCGGCGATGCCGGAGGCGCTCTCCAGGTGGCCGAGCCGCGACTTCACCGTGCCGACCAGCAGCGGGTCCGTCCGGTTCGGGGCGCCGTTGCCGAGGACGGCGTCCAGCGCAGTCGCCTCGATCGGGTCGCCGAGCGAGGTGCCGGTGCCGTGCGCCTCCACGTAGCCGACGGACTCGGGGGCGAGGCCGGCCGCGTCCAGGGCGGCCCGCAGCACCTGCTGCTGGGCCGGGCCGTTGGGCACGGTCAGGCCGGAGGAGGCGCCGTCGTGGTTGACGGCGGTGCCGCGCAGCACGGCGAGCACCTCGCGGCTCTCCCGCTCGGCGTCGGACAGCTTCATCAGGACCAGCACGCCGACGCCCTCGCCGCGGCCGTAGCCGTCGGCGGAGTCCAGGAAGGACTTGGAGCGGCCGTCGGGTGCCAGGGCGCGGTTCTGGCAGAGCGACACCTGGAGGTCCGGGGAGAAGAACACGTTCGCGCCGCCGACCAGGGCGTAGCGGCACTCCGAGCGGCGCAGGCTCTGCGCGGCCAGGTGGAGGGCGACCAGCGAGGAGGAGCAGGCGGTGTCGACGGTCAGCGCGGGCCCGGAGAGTCCGAGCGCGTAGCTGACCCGCCCGGCGGCCATCG
Source organism: Streptomyces sp. FH025 (assembly GCF_017427025.1). Classification (GTDB taxonomy): domain Bacteria; phylum Actinomycetota; class Actinomycetes; order Streptomycetales; family Streptomycetaceae; genus Kitasatospora. Next base: position 607 of record NZ_JAFLNG010000223.1, on the reverse strand, counting down.
CGTGCCCGCCGCCGGTGCCGTAGTACGGGTCGATCGCGGTCTTGTCGGCCCGGTGGCCGAGCCGCTCGACGTAGTCCGCGGTCATCAGTCCGACGAACACGCCGGCGTTCAGCCGGTCCTGGCGGCGGATCGGGATCGCGGCCCGCTCCATCGCCTCCCAGGCGGTCTCCAGCAGCAGCCTCTGCTGGGGGTCGAGGGCCTCGGCCTCCCGCTGGGAGATGCCGAAGAAGCCGGGGTCGAAGTGGGCGACGTCGCTCAGGAAGCCGCCGTGCTCGACGTAGGAGTGGCCGGGGCGCGGGGGGCCGGGGGCGTAGACCGAGCGCAGGCCCGGGCGGTCCTCCGGGATCGGCCCGACGGCGTCGCCGTCGCCGAGCAGGAAGTCCCAGTAGTCCTCGGGGGTGGTCTGCCCGCCGGGCAGGCGCAGGGCCATCCCGACCACCGCGAGCGGCGCGGTCTCGGCCTGCTCCAGCTCCCGGATCCGGGTCTTCAGCCGCTGGGACTGGGCGAGTTGTCGCTCCATGACCCGGCGCATGTCGTTGGCGTCCATGGTCACCTCACATATCCACGATCAGGTCGTCCGACAGGGCTTGCAGCAGTTCCTCGTCGC
>NZ_JAFLNG010000222.1 GCF_017427025.1 Streptomyces sp. FH025 | reverse complement strand
ACGGGCCGCCGTTGCGGGCGATCTCGCGGGTGACGGTCGAGGTCGGCCGGCCGAGGCCTCGGGCGATCTCGCCGTAGCCGAGCCCCTCGGCCAGGCCGGTGGCGATCCGGCGGCGGTCCTGCTGGGTCAGTCGGCCTCCGGGCATCCGTCCTCGTCCCCTTGTTCTCTCGGGTTCCTCGCGCGGGTTCCTCTCGATGGTCAGGAGAGTATCCGCCCGCCGCCCGCGTTGTTGCAATGGGAGTGTAGAGGTGTTGCATTCACAAGCAGTCTCATTGCAAGGAAATCAGTCAACTGAGCTGGGGTGGTGTGAAAGTGGCCGTGGAGTTGATGTTGACGGTGTCGTGAATTCGCGGGAGCGTTCTCTCCGTCAGCGGGAAACACCGTCGAGGGGGAACACACCATGAGGACCACCACCCGCGCCGCCGTCACCGCCCTGCTCACCGGGGCCGTGCTCGCCGCCACCGTCACCACTGCCGCACCGGTGTTCGCCGACCAGGCCGCCGGGCAGGCCGGGCAGTGGGACCGCCACCCGGGCGTGCAGGCCGTGCTCGACCAGGGCGTGACGACCGGTGGACTCCCCGGCGCCGTCGCCGAGGTGCGGGACGGGCGCCACCGCTGGTTCGGCGACGCGGGCGTCGCCGACATCACCACCGGGCGGCCCCGCCAGGAGCAGGACCGGTTCCGGATCGGCAGCACCACCAAGACCTTCGTCTCCACCGTCGTGCTCCAGCTCGCCGCCGAGGGCCGGCTGAGCCTGGACGACAGCGTGGAGCACTGGCTGCCCGGCGTCCTCGACGCCTCCGGCTACCAGCCCGACCGGATCACCGTCCGGCAGCTGCTCAACCACACCAGCGGGGTCCCCAACTTCGCCATGGACGACGAGATCGGGAAGGAGTTCTGGCACGAGCCCTTCCTGCAGCACCGCTTCGACGACTTCACCCCTGAGCGGCTCGTCGGCATCGCACGCGCCCACCAGCCCGACTTCGCCCCCGGCACCGGCTGGACGTACTCCGACACCAACTACGTCCTTGCCGGGATGATCGTCGAACGGGCCTCCGGCAGCACCCTGGCCCAGCAGATCCGGCAGCGCATCACCACCCCGCTCGGCCTCACCAGCACCTACGAGCCCGCCTCCGAGGACGTCACCATCCACGGACCGCACGGGCGGGAGTACTCCCACCTCGGGTACACCGACCCGAACACTCCGGACTACGACGTGACCGAGCTGAGCCCGTCCTGGGGCTGGGCGTCCGGCGACATGATCTCCACCACCCGCGACCTCAACACCTTCTTCGCCGCCCTGCTGGACGGACGACTGCTGCCTCCGGCCCAGCAGCAGGAGATGTTCACGATGGTCCGGACGCCGGCGGACAAGTGGATCAAGGACACCTCCTACGGCCTGGGCGTCAGCTCCGTCAACCTGCCCTGCACCACCGTCTGGGGCATGGGCGGCGCCATCAACGGCTCGTGGACCTACACCTACGGCAGCCGGGACGGCCGCCACCTGCTCTCCACCAACGTCAACGGGGACTGGCTGAACGGCGGCAGCGGGCCGATCGACCTGTTCACCGCCGAGCTGAAGGCGGAGTTCTGCCCGGGCTCCTGATCGGCGGCTCCACCGCCTTGTCGCACAGGTGGTCCTCAAGCAGCGCGTGGACCTGCTCGGCACCACCAGCCCCTCCGTCCTCCTCTACGCGGCCCTGGACGGCTGGCGCCGCCAGATGATCCAGCACGGCCACGCCCTCCACGACCACGCGCTCGCCCTGGCCGCCGACGCCGCCGACCCTGGTGTGGAGAGCGTGCGGGTGTCCCGTCGAAGACTGACCAGGCCGATGGCCCGGTGGCTACGGTCGGGCCAGGGCAGCAGCAGCCAGCAGACGGTGAACCAGAGCACGACCGCGCCCGCGACTACCCGGGCGAGCGGCGATCCGGTGGCCACGTGCAGCAGCAGCGCCAGCGCCGCCCCCACGGTCACCCCGAGCAGGACGAGGCCGAGGGTGACCAGCTTGGCACCGGCGCGGACGAGTTCGGGCATCATCTGGTGCCCGGCCAGGAAGCGGTGGAAGGCCACCGGCGCGATCAGCGCGCCGGCGGCCAGGGCGCCGAGGACCACTGTGACCTGATACAGCGTCCGGTCCGCCGGGCTGATCTGCGGCGAGACACCGGGCTTCTACCTCCCCGAGCGTTGCCCGGGCGGCCGTCCGCCGTGGTGGGCCGTCCTGGTTGCCGATGAACGTGGGGTAGGCCTCCGGCCTCAGCCGCCCGCCGCCGGCGCTTCCACGGTTCGTGGCCCGCCCGGACCTCGGCGCGCTACCGGTCAGCCGCCTCCAGGACCCGCGTGACCAGGGCGACATCGGCCTTGGGTATCACGATCACGTGCTGCCCGTCGCCCGCCACCAGGTCGAAGCGGAGCATCTTCGGGTGCGGGGTCTTCTGCTCCGACGGCGACAGACGGAACGGACCCCGGAGGGCGACGTTCTCGCCGGTGCGCTGGTTGCGCCACGTCACCGCGTCAGCCTTGAGGAACAGGTGGCCGGACGCCGCGTGCGGAACGGTGCGCCCCTTGCCGATCGGCAGCATCCTGACGGTGCCCAGCGTCGGACTCGAGCAGAACACCTGCAAGGTGGTGCCCGCCTGAAGGTCGGCCAGGTCCTTGTCCGTGCTCAGCCGCCGGATGCCGAACATCGAAAGCAGGGTGTCGGAGAGGGTTCTGGTTCCCGCGGCGCGGCGGATGTCGGTCGTCATGGCGCAGATCCTCCCAGAGACGGCCGTCAGACTCGTGACCAGGGCACTCCTTTGAAGGAGACGGCCCCAGCCGCTCGCCCGCAGAGCCCGCACACACGCCCCACCGGGCGCCCGCACCGGACCGATCGAAGACGCTCAGCCGACCCGCAGGAGGATCTTCCCGCCGACACCGACGACACCGCCGCACAGCGAATGCAGCGCGTCGGCGAGGCCCTCCAACGGCAGCTCCTCCACCCAGGCGACAGGCGGAGCGCCGACGGCGCTCAAACGCGCGGGCGGGGGCTGATCTTGACCATGTCGGGCTGGAACTTCTCCGCGCCGTGAACGGCGCCGGCTCCGTTCACGTAGATGACCAGATCTTCCCTGCTTGCCAAGGGCGTGAGGTCAACGTTGGTGTCGGGGGAGGTGTGGAGGAAGATCACGGAGAGGCGGTGCAGGCCGGGGAAGAGAGCGAGGACCCGGTCGAGGTCCGGGGCGGTTTCCAGTTGGACCAGGGACAGGTCGGCGACCTGGGGGAGTGCGGAGTCGCCGAGATCCTGGTTCCTGGCGATGAGCAGGTGGGTGAGGGTGGTGAGGGGGATGAGCCGGGAAAGGTCTCCAGGTCTGAGCCGGGAGTACAGTCCGAGCTTGGTCAGGCGTTCCCACCGGCCGATGCCCTCGATGCCGGTGCAGTCGTAGGCACGGGCGTGGAGTCGTAGTTCGGTCACCCGCTCGCCGGCCGGGACGGCCTCCAGGCTTCTGTAGGGCAGCGGCATCCCGAGGAACAGGTCGAAGAGATCGGGAAGGGTGTCGAGGACATCGAGGTTCGCGATGTCTCCCACGTCGAGTGAGAGGCGCTGCAACCGCAGGCCGCGAAGGGGCGAGAGGTCGTCGATCAGGGGGCAGCCGTACAGGTCAAGATGGGTGAGCGCTGACATATCGCGCACGAAGCCGAGATCGTCGAGAACGGGGTTGTCCGCGAGGTGTAGGTGAGACCTGCTTGCCGGATGCGGTACGGCAAGGACGTCCGCCGCGGTGAAGGGACCTGCACACGACAGCGAATGCACCGGCGGTAGCATCGGCAGGGCAGCCAGCTGCGCGGCATCCTTGACGGAAACGCCGAGAGGCGGTGGCTGGTGGGCAAGGATCTCCTGCGCGTACTCGACAGGATCGAAGGACGAGAAGAGCCAGCCCACCCGGAGCATGGCCGAAGCTCCGAACCGGCTGCTGTCACGGAACTGCTTAAGGTAGGAGAGCGCGGCATCGCCGCCCACCATCGCCGCAGTTCGCAGTGCAGGCCCGATCTCGTCGTCGGCCAGCCCGTCGGGGCCGGGCAGGAGGTCGAGAATGATCGGCATCCACAGCGTCGCTCCGCTGCCCGCCAGGTCCTGTGCATCGTGCTCAACTCCTCGCTGTTCAGCAGGAAGCACCGTTGGTCCAGGAGCTGCCGACCAAGTGCAGCGCTGTCGGCCCGCCGTAGTACACGGCACCTGGTCGCGGCAGGCCTGAGGGGGGAGCAGCATCGAGGAGCGTCTGAGTCTTGTCCAGGGCGTACCAGCGGCGAGATGACGCCCAGGCCCGCATTCGTCCGGCCCGCGGCAACACGACGGCGAGGTGGTGAGCTCAGATCCGGGGCGTGACCGGGCCCGCGCTCCCACGGCGCGGGCCCGGTCACGGCTGCTGGTAGATGTGCCCTGCAGGCTATTCGCGGTGCAGGAATTCCGCCTTGACGCCCCGGCCGAGGGCGGGGAGCGCGCTCAGCCCCGCCACGGCCGCGCCGACGAGGGCGATGGCGGCGACGGTGCCGAGTCCTCCGAGCGGGATCGCCCCCGGGGTGCCTCCTGCGCGTCCGTAGGCTCGTCCGACCAGGACGGCGAGGCCCAGGGCCAGTGTGATGCCGACGCCGTACGGGATGAGCACCTGGAGGAGTTGGGCGCGCCGCATGGTGGGCAGTGGGACGCCGACCACTGCCTGGAGGGCGACCTCGCGGCGCCGTTCGATGGCGCGGTCGATCGAACCGACGGCGATGGCGGCGCAGGAGATCATCAGGACGAGAACGGTTCCGAGCGTGAGCAGGGCGCGGAACAGCGGGAATTGGTACTGAGATTCGAGCGCGATGTCCGGGACGGAGACCGTCAGGCTCGGGTCCACCCGGGCGGCCGCCGCGTTGAGCGCCTCGAAGGTGGACCTCTTGCCGTCGGTGACGATCAGGTACGTCGTGGCGGGCAGTGTTGCCTCGGACAGGCCCGGCGTGCTGGGCGGCAGCAGCATGTCGGCCGCCACCGGGGAGCCGTCGGACACCGCGTTGCGGTCGGGGACCGTGAGGGTGCGGGTGGGTGCGGCCACCGTGACGGGGCTGTCGGCGGAAGCCGCCGGAGCCAGGGCCAGCGGTGCTCCGTTGTCGAGCCCGGTCGGCTGCCCGGACTGGGCGAGCCAGTACGCGGTGCCTTCCTCGCAGGACTGTGGCGCATTCTTGATCACGGCGGACAGCTCGGCGCAGGTGAGGACGACGGCGTTGTGGATGCGCGGGGGTGTTTGAACCGTGCCGACGGGCGACCCGGACGCCCCACCCGGGATGCCCTGGACGGGTGTCACCGTGACGGGCGCCATCGGCGTCTGGAGGCGGCGCACGGGGACGACCGAGCGTACGCCGGGGATGTCGGCGAAGGTGGCGGTCGTCAGCGGCGTGCCGTTCGCGCTCGTCGCCGGCCCCTGGTAGACGCCGGGGGCCATCACCTGCGTCCAGGAACCGGCGTCGGTGCGGGACTGGATCGCCGCGAGCACCGACTGCCCGAAGGCCCCGGCGAAGACCAGGAGAACCAGCCCGGAGACCACCCGGGTGGCGGCTGCGGCCTCGGCCTCGAGCCGCCGGGCACCGAGCAGGACGGCGATCGAGCGGGTCACCCGCCCGAGGAACACACCGATGCTCCGCGCGATCAGCGGAGTGCCGGCCGCGAGGCCGATGAACACCAGCAGCAGCCCGGCGGCCATGGTCAGCAGCATCGAGGTGTTCGGGTCGCCGCGATCCGGCGGAGGGCTGGCCGCCGCGTACCCGCTGACCGCGACACCGACGGCCAGCGGTGCCAGCCGCCAAGGGGACGGTGCCTTCGTCACCGCATCGGCCCGCCCGGCCCTCGTGGTGGCGGTGACCCGCCGTACCGCGACGGCCCCCACGCCGACGGCGAGGACGGGAACCGCCAGGAGCAGTGCCACGATCTGCCACAACGGGGGCTGGAGGTCGGCGGAGTACCAGCCGTAGCCCGCGACGGTCCATCGGGAGGTGAACGGCAGCAGGGCCTCGAAGACCGCCAGGCCGGCGAGTGCACCCAGCGTCGCCACCACGGCGCTCTCTCCCGCGTTCACCACCTGGGCCTGGCGCGGCGTCACCCCGAGCAGACGGAGCGCGGCCAGCCGCCGGTCCCTCGTGGCGGCGGAGAGCCGGGCGCAGGAGGCGAGGAACAGCAGGACGGGCGTGAGGACGGCGATCACGCCGACGATCAGGGTGATGGTGTTCTTGCGGGCGTCCGCGACGGCCCCGGCCTCGGCCACCACCGCAGGGCCGGTGACGTGGTGCGCCTGTGGCCCGTATCCGGCGGGTTGCTGCGCCGGGGCGCCCGGGGTGCTTCCGACACCGACGTATGCGAGCAGTTCGTCCGGCTGCAGCAGACCGTCGGCGGTGATCGTCTCGGTGGCCCGGCCGGGCAGGCGGTCGCGCAGCGCCTGGTTCTGCGGCTCGTCGTAGAGCGTGCGCAGTGCGGGCGAGAGCGCCACCTCGCCGGGGGCCGGCAGGCGGTTCAGGCCGGGCGGCGGGGCGGCGGCCGTCTCAGGGACGAGCTGGCGTTGCAAGGGCCGGCCGTACCAGCTGTCCGACACGCTCTCGCCGAGCAGGCCGCAGCCGGCCGCCGGACGACCGTCCGTGGCCGCGCAGATCACCGTTCGGGCGTCGGCCCGGTCCGCGCGGTGTTGCAGCATCCCCGGGACGGCGATCGCCAGCAGCAGGACGACCACGCCGAGTGTCGTACCGCCGGCCATCAGGGTGACCCGGGCCCAGCCCGAGCGGCCGTAGCCGCGAACCAGGCGCACGCCCAGGAGTAAGGGGTAGAGGCGGGCCCGCATCACACCCGCTCCTTCGTCCCGACCACCCGGCCGTTGCTCATCACGATCTCGCGGTCCGCGCAGGCCGCGACGCGCGCCTCGTGGGTCACGATGACCACGGCCGCGCCCTGCTCCCGGGCAGCCGTGGTCAGCGCGGTCAGCACCCGCTCACCGTTGACCGTGTCGAGAGCGCCGGTGGGCTCGTCCGCGAAGACGACCTTCGGGCGGTGGATCAGGGCCCGTGCCACCGCAGTCCGTTGGGCCTGTCCGCCGGAGATCTGGGACGGGCGCTTCGCGGCGAGGCCGGCGACCTCCAGCCGCTCGAGCGCCTCCCCGGCCTTCCGTGCGGCGTCCTTGCGGGTCACTCCCGCGAGCCGCAGCGGCAGCGCCACGTTTTCCAGTACGGACAGTTCGGGGATCAGTTCGCCGAGCTGGAACACGAAGCCGAAGTCCCGGCGGCGCAGGGAGCTGCGGCCCGCCTCGGGCAGGTTGTCGATCCGCTTGCCGTCGAGGTGGACGCTGCCGCCCTCCGGGGCGAGGATCCCCGCCAGGCAGTGCAGCAGCGTCGACTTTCCCGAGCCGCTCGACCCAGTCACGGCCACCACCTCCCGCGGGGCGACTGCGAACGATACCCCGTCCAGCGCGCGGGTCGTGCCGAAACTGAGGCTCAGCTCATCGGCTACCAGAAGATTCATTGCCTGCCCTCTCGCGTTTTTACAGGTGCGTGGCGATCATCTCACCATCCAGAGGCGTCGACCCCTCGTTCGATAAGCGGATCCCAAAATTCCGATTAAGGCGTTGAGTATCCGGCCTCCTCGATGAAGACCTCCCGGTACACCCGGTCCAGGGTCTGAGAGCAGGGGAACGTCGCGACGGCGGCGGAGACCTCTTTCTGGCGGAACTCCTGATACTTCGAGTCCGCCTCTGCCCGGGCCTGGATCTCGCCGTTCACGTAGGGCTTTCCATCGGAGTTTCTTCCGTGTAATTCATTCATTATTTTTTGGTACTCGCCGCGCAGTTGGCGGATGAGATCCAGGCGGCTCGGGTAGTCGTAGCCGCGATTTTTGGCGCAGGCCATCCACTCCAGCCCTGCCGCCTGATAGCGAGCGCTCGAAGTGACCTTCTTGTCGATCTTGTTGTAATCCGAGTTCCCCTTGTCCACGCCGAACTCCCGGCCGGCCTCTTCCCGGGAGTCGTCGGAGCACGAGGACAGCGCCTGGTCGTAGCGTGTGGCGGCCTCTTCGGACAGTGATGCGGTGTAGCTGTCGTTCTCGTGGCTGGGCAGGAAGGCGGGCCAGGCGGCGATCCCGAACCCGTGCTTCTGTGCGTACTCGAGGCTGGAGAAGTCGGTGGAGGTCTCGGTGTCGACCAGGCTGCGCGGGTTCTTGGGGACGTACTGGAACCCGCGGGCCGGCATGCAGCCCGCGATCAGCTGTTCGGTGCGTGTCGCGAGGTCCAGGTCGAACTGGGCGTCCTCGCTCCGCGGGAGCACCCCGGCCAGAGCCAGGGTCAGGCGACGGGCTTGGGCCGTCTGGGCGGGTGTCAGCTCGGTGGTGCCGGACCTCATCACGAAGACGGTCGCGGTGCCACCGAGGGCGGCCGCTACGGCCAGCGCCAGCACAAGAATTCTCTTGGACGTACTCATGATTCTCCTTCGGCGCCGGCCGCAGCGGTCAGATGTCACGGGAGGACCCGCGGACCTTCCTCAGGTGTGCCGTGTTCTGAGGGAGGGGGGTCAGAAGTCCGCCCCGACGCCGACGAGCGCGCGGTTGTAGGTCCCGTTGGCGGAGCAGTCGTAGTGCGAGGTGCCGCCGCCGCTGGCCCGGATCGTCGACTGGTACCAGTTGGTCTCGCCGTTGCCGCGCTGGCACTGGGCGCGGTCCTGCGCGCTGCCGCTGCCGGTGACCTTGATGATCGACTGGAGGCCGGCTTGCCCGGTGTAGAACGAGGCGGTGGTGCCGCTGTAGGTGAATGCGAAGCCGCCGGTGGAGCCCGGGAAGTCGACGACCTGGCCGGCCGACGCCTGCGTGGCGCCGATCCCCAGAACGGCGACGGCTGCGGCGGCGCCCACAGCGGTACGACGCACTATTGCCGAGAGACTCATTGGGTTTGCCCTTTCGTTCGTCGTTTCCTGTGCTGCTCGGCAGGGCCTCGCAGCGCAGTAAATTGACACAGACGGTTGAGCCCGGACGCTCGGACGTCTCCGAATTTGAACGGGCGAAATTGAGCACCGTCAATCCACGCGGGCGCTGCCCATGGTGCGGCGCCTACGAATAAAAAGACTACAAGATAACTTGCTTGGTGGGCAGACCTTTTCTGGACAGTGGCGTGCTCCATGGAGTGACTGTCCGATTTGGTGGACATTTATGGAATTGGCGACATGGAAAAACGTATACCATTGCATTGCAATTGGATTGAATGGACATTTAATATCCGACCTGCTGTCATCGATTCAAATCGGGCAAGACGGGGCGGGTGTGATGCTGAATCAAATCTTCCGCTTTATGCGAACTGTCTTGATCCCTTGCAGGCCTGAGGCCGTGTTGAGAGCTGCCGTATCGCCAGACTGGAGGGGTCATTGAGCCTATTGTGAATAGTGTTACGCGTAGTATCCGTCGGGCCTGGCGAATGAGCAGTGGGCGTAGGTGGAGCCGTTGCCGCCGCTGGTGACGTTTCAGGGGGGAGTGCGGTTGAGGCATGGGCTGGGGTTTCGATGGTTCGTGGAACCATCACAGACCCACCGCCATGAGGAGCCCGCCCCGCGAGCACCGCACCGCACACCCCCCTTCCCCAGACGGGTGCGATCCGAGACGACTCGGTGTCAGGGGCAGGGGCTACGGTGCGCCGTCATGGACGCTGCTGATCTCGACCACCGGGCACGGACGCAGTCCGCCGCATCCCGCCGGAACCGGTCTCCCGGCTGCTCGAACGCGGGCATGCCGCCGTGGTGGAGACCCGGGCTGGGCGAGGGGAGTGATTCTGCGCGCGGGAGTGGGCGGCAGCCGCTCCGTGTCCTCCCGGACTCAGCCCTTCGGGAAGCGTTCCCAGGGCACCTCCTCCAGCAGGAACCCGGCCCTGGCCTCGGCGGTTGTGGGCGGTCAGTGCGCGCACGGCCGGCCGGCCGCGCATGAACCCGGTCCGCTCATCGGGCCCCGTTGGAATCGATCACCCAGGGACCCGGGAGGCGCTCTACCGGCGGATGGCCGAGATCAGTCCGCCGGGCCGCTCCTCGCGCTGCGCAGGGGTGCTGATCGGGCGGCCGTAGGCGGCGGCGCGCTCGCGCAGGGTGTGGCTGGTGGCCTCCCAGCCGTGTCCGGCCAGCCATTCCACCGGGTCGTCGGGTGTCTCCGAGACCCACAGGGAGGCCGCCGATCCCGGCGCGGCGTCCGCGCCGAAGCGCTCGATCACGCCGCGCGGGCCGAGCGTCAGCCCCATCCGGCTGCCAGGCGCCGACCGCGCGCCGATCCGGGCCAGCAGCAGTTCCACCGCGTCCTCGGGCAGGTAGATCAGCAGTCCTTCGGCGATCCACACGGTCGGCGCGGCCGGGTCGTGTCCCGCGGCGGTCAGCGCGGCGGGCCAGTCCTCCCGCAGGTCCGCGGCGACGGTGATCCGCTCGCAGCGTGTGACGGCCCGCTCCTGGTGCAGGACCGAGGCCTTGAAGTCCAGTGGCGCGGCGGTGTCGACCTCGAACAGCCGGGTGCCCTGGGGCCAGTCCAGCCGGAAGGCCCGGCTGTCCATGCCGGCGCCGAGCAGCACGACCTGCCGGATCCCGGACGCGCAGGCCTGCCGCAGCAGGTCGTCGAGGAACCTCGTCCTGATGACGATGGAGAGCGACACGGCCAGTCGGCGCCGACGCGCGGCCTCGTCACCGGGTGGCGGCGAGGAGGGCCACAGGCCGCCGGCGGCGGCGAAGGCCCGTGCCA
>NZ_JAFLNG010000221.1 GCF_017427025.1 Streptomyces sp. FH025 | reverse complement strand
CCCACCATCCGGGACGCTGAACTCCCCGAGCATTGCCCCGACCCACCGGTGTGGAGGCCGGCGATGACAGCCATGTTCGACCAGGAGCTGCGCGAGCAGCTCGCCCAGGCCCGCCTGGACCTCGCGGCCGCCCGGGCCGAAGGGGACGCCGACGGCGTCCAGGCGTACGAGGGCCGGATCGCCTCGCTCCTCCGGCTCGCCGCCCAGCACGGCATCGACCTCCCGCACAGCCTCGATGAGGAGGAGCACAACGAGTAGGCCTGCCCCGAGGAGATCCGGGAGGACAGGTCCTCGAACGCCGAGGAGGCGGCCCCCGTCCAGCACGGGTGCCGCCTCCCTCCGCACGCGGGTCACTCCCCGGCCGGCTCCAGGATCGCCACGCACTCGAAGTGGTGCGTCATCGGGAACAGGTCGAAGGCCCGCAGCGACACCGGCCGGTAGCCGCCCTCGCGGAAGAACTTCAGGTCCCGGGCGAGCGCCGCCGGGTCGCAGGCCACGTACGCGATCCGGCGTGCCTCCAGGCCGACCAGGTGCGCGACGGTCTCCCGTCCGGCGCCGGAGCGCGGCGGGTCCAGCACGATCAGGTCGGTGGCGGTGATGCCGGTGCGCGGCAGCAGCGTCTCCACCCGGTCGCACTCGATCCGCACGTTGTCCAGCGCGGCCAGGTTGTGCCGGGCGTCGACCACGGCCTGCTTGGCGGACTCGATGCCGAGCACCGCGCCCTCCTCGCCGACCCGGTCGGCCAGCGCGCCCGCGAACAGGCCGACGCCGCAGTACAGGTCGAGCGCGTTCTCGCCCCACTGCGGGTCCAGGCCGTCCAGCACCGCGTCGACCAGGGTGTCCGGCGCCTCCGGGTGGATCTGCCAGAAACCGCCGTTGCTGATCCGCCAGGTCCGTCCGGCCGCCCGCTCGCGCACGAAGGTGCGCCCGTGCACCCGGTGCACGTCGCCCTGGTCGTCCACCCGGGCGATCGACACCGGCTTGTCCAGCTCGACCAGCGGCAGCTGGGCGCCGGGCCGCGGGGTCAGCACCACCTGGCGGTCCGAGGAGCCGGTCGCGGCGACCGCCTCGACCGTGGCCACGCCCGGCCAGTCCCGGCCCTCGATGCCCAGCTCGGTGACGCCCTCGGCGGCGATCAGACAGCGGTCGATCACCTGCACCTCGTGCGAGCGGTGCTTGCGCAGGCCGACCTTCCCGGTCTCCGCGTCCACCGCGTACTGCACCCGGGTGCGCCAGGCCGGCACCTGCCCGGCCGGCAGCTTGCCGCCGACCGGCTCGACGCTGCCGTCCCAGCCCGCCTCGGCCGGGGTCAGCCCGGCCAGCTTCTCCAGCTGCTCGGTCAGCACCGCCGCCTTGAGCTTGCGCTGCCCGCCCGGAGTCACGTGCTGCCAGTCGCAGCCGCCGCACTTGCCGGGCCCGGCGAACGGGCACGGCGCCTCGATCCGCTCCTTGGCGGCCTCCAGCACCTCCACCGCGTCCGCGCGCAGGAACCGCGAGGTGGTGGTGCCCTCCGTCACCAGCGCGACCACCTTCTCGCCGGGCAGCGCGTGCCGGACGAACAGCACCCGCCCCTCGTGCCGGGCCACGCAGTGCCCGCCGCCGTGCGCGACCGGGCCGACCTCGACCTCGTACCGCTCCCCGACCAGCGGGTCCCCCGACGGCGTCTCGGGCCGCTGCGCCCGCGCGGGAGCCGTGCGCAGCGCCTTCGGCGGCCGGACGGCCTGCTTGCGCGGCGCCTTCCGGGCACCGGCGGCGCCGCCCTTCTCGGCGCGAGCGGGCTTCTCGGTACGGGCACCCTTCTCGGCGCGAGCGCCCTTCTCGGCCCGGGCGGGCTTCTCGGCAGGGGAATCCGCACGGGGCTCGCCCGGCACGACCGGCGCCGTGCGCGCCGTCAGCCCGTCGCGGTCGGTGGCCTCCGGACGGGCCGGCCGGCCCCAGCGCGGCCGGGCGACCTGCCCGGGCTGGGCGCCGCCCCGACGGGCGCCCTTGCCCTTGCCGGAGGCGCCGGAGGAGCCCGAGGAGCGGGGCGGAGTGTTGCGCGTCACTGGGAGGATCCCTTGCTGCGGTCGGAGGTGGCACCGGCGGTCGTCGCACCGGTGGAGTCGGAATCCTTCGACTTTACGGCCTTCGGCGCCCTCGGCTCGCCACGGCGGACGGCTCCCGGCGGCGACCAGGCCTTCTGCGGCTTCCGCCGCTCCGAGGACTCCAGCTGCCAGGGCACCGAGGTGACCATCACGCCGGGCTTGAACAGCAGCCGCCCCTTGAGCCGCAGCGCGCTCTGGTTGTGCAGCAGGTGCTCGTACCAGTGGCCGACCACGTACTCCGGGATGTAGACCGAGACCACGTCGCGCGGACTGCTGCGGCGCAGGTTCTTCACGTAGTCCAGGACCGGCCCGGTGATCTCGCGGTACGGCGAGTCCAGCACCTTCAGCGGCACCTCGATGCCCCGCTCGTCCCACTCCTCGCGCAGCGCCACCGTGTCCGCCGGGTCGACGTTGACGGTGACCGCCTCCAGGGTGTGGGCGCGGGCCAGCCTGGCGTACGCGAGGGCGCGCAGGGCCGGCTTGTGCAGCTTGGAGACCAGCACGATGGCGTGCACCCGGGTGGGCAGCACCACGTCGTCCGGTTCCTCGGCGGCGGTGAGCTCGTCGGAGACCCGGTCGTAGTGGCGGCGGATCCCCTTCATCATCACGAACAGCACGGCCATCGCGGCGATCGCGATCCAGGCGTGGCTGATCTTGGTGACCAGGACGACGATCAGCACGGCCATGGTCATCACCAGGCCGAACGCGTTGATCGCCCGGCTGCGCTGCATGTGGCGGCGCTTGGCCGGGTCCGTCTCGGTGCGCAGCAGCCGGGTCCAGTGGCGGATCATGCCGGACTGGCTCATGTTGAAGGCGACGAAGACGCCGACGATGTAGAGCTGGATCAGCCGGTTCGGGTCCGCGTTGAAGGCGAACACCAGCAGGACCGCGGCGATCGCCAGCAGGATGATGCCGTTGGAGAAGGCGAGCCGGTCGCCGCGGGTGTGCAGCTGGCGGGGCAGGTAGCGGTCCTGGGCCAGGATCGAGCCGAGCACCGGGAAGCCGTTGAAGGCGGTGTTGGCGGCCAGCACCAGGATCAGGCCGGTGACGGCGGCGACGAAGTAGAAGCCGGGCGTGAAGTTGCTGAAGACGGCCTCGCTGATCTGGGCCAGCGCGGTCTTCTGGTGGTAGTCGGGCGAGGCACCGACCAACTGCTCGGTCGGGTTCTCGGCCATCTGCACGCCGGTCAGGCGGGCCAGCCAGATGATGCCCATGAACATCACCACGGCGATGCTCGCCATCATCAGCAGCGTGGTGGCCGCGTTCTTGCTCTTCGGCTTGCGGAAGGCCGGCACGCCGTTGGAGATCGCCTCCACACCGGTGAGCGCGGCGCAGCCCGAGGAGAAGGACCTGAGCAGCAGGAACACCAGCGCGAACCCGGTCAGCGAATCGTTGCCGGGGGTGGCGGCGAGGTGGAAGCCGGAGCTCTCGGCCGGCATGTCCTGCCCGAGCGCGAAGTGCCGGAAGAAGCCGTAGCCGACCATCCCGATCACGCCGATCATGAAGGCGTACGTGGGCACCGCGAAGGCGGAGCCGGACTCCCGCACCCCGCGCAGGTTCATGCCCATCAGCAGCACGATCACGATCACCGACAGGGTCAACTCGTGCCCGCGCAGCGCCGGTACGGCCGAGACCACGTTGGCCACGCCCGAGGTGGTGGACACGGCGACGGTCAGCACGTAGTCGACCATCAGGGCGCTCGCGACCACCAGACCGGCGGCCGGCCCGTGGTTGACGGTCGCCACCTCGTAGTCGCCGCCACCGCTGGGGTAGGCGTGCACGTTCTGCCGGTACGAGGCGACCACGGCGAGCATCACGATCGCGACGACGACGCCGATCTGCCAGGAGAAGTGGATCGCCGAGGCGCCCGCGATGGAGAGCGTGAGCAGGATCTCCTCGGGGGCGTACGCGACCGAGGAGAGCGCGTCCGAGGCGAATACGGGCAACGCGATCCGCTTGGGGAGAAGCGTTTCCCCCAGCTTGTCGCTGCGTAGGGCGCGCCCGATCAGGATGCGTTTCGGAAGGTCAGTCGGCATAGGCACGTTAAGGAATCGTAGGGGTATCCCGGGCGGGCTTGCGCCGTTTATCCCCCCCTTCGTCGCGACTGCGTTCGGTGGACCGGCTAGCGTGTCGGATACGAGTCGGCGGGCAACACTCTGGTTGTCGAGCGGAGTCCGGCCGACACCCCACGGGAACGCTCGCCCCGGAACAGCCGGGCGGAATGGGAGATGAACGGTGTTTGCGCAGGTCAAGACCCCTTCAGGACGGGTGAGGTAGCGCCGGTGCACATCGTCATCATGGGCTGCGGCCGCGTGGGCTCGGCCCTCGCGAGAGCCCTGGAGAAACAGGGTCACTCGGTCGCCGTGGTCGACCAGGACCCGACCGCCTTCCGTCGGCTCGGCGCCGGCTTCAACGGGCGCCGGGTGACCGGGGTCGGCTTCGACCAGGACACCCTGCGCGAGGCGGGCATCGAGGAGGCCGGCGCCTTCGCCGCCGTCTCCAGCGGTGACAACTCCAACATCATCGCCGCCCGGGTCGCCCGGGAGACCTTCGGCGTCGAGAACGTCGCCGCCCGGATCTACGACCCCCGCCGCGCCGAGGTCTACCAGCGCCTGGGCATCCCGACCGTGGCGACGGTCCGCTGGACCGCCGACCAGATGCTGCGCCGGCTGCTGCCGAGCGGCGCCGAGCCGCTGTGGCAGGACCCGAGCGGCGGCGTGCAGCTGGCCGAGGTCGCGTACGCCCCGAGCTGGGTCGGCCAGCGGGTCAGCAAGCTGGAGGAGGCCTCCGGCGCCCGGGTGGCGTTCGTCACCCGGCTCGGCGAGGGAGTGCTCCCCTCGCCGCAGATGGTGGTGCAGGAGGGCGACCTGGTGCACGTGATGCTGCGCCGGGCCGACCTGACGGCCGTCGAGGCCGCGTTCGCGCAGGGGCCGAAGGAGGAGGGTCACTGATGCGGGTCGCCATTGCCGGTGCCGGAGCCGTGGGCCGCTCGATCGCGGGCGAGCTGCTGGAGAACGGCCACGAGGTCCTGCTGATCGACAAGAACCCCAACTCCATCTCGGTGGAGCGGGTGCCCCTGGCGGAGTGGCTGCTGGCCGACGCCTGTGAGATCACCTCGCTGGACGAGGCCGCGTTGCAGCGCTGCCACGTGGTGATCGCCGCGACCGGTGACGACAAGGTCAACCTGGTCGTCTCGCTGCTCGCCAAGACCGAGTACGCGGTGCCCCGGGTGGTCGCCCGGGTGAACAACCCGAAGAACGAGTGGCTCTTCAACGAGTCCTGGGGCGTGGACGTGGCCGTGTCCACCCCGCGCCTGATGTCCGCGCTGGTCGAGGAGGCGGTCAGCGTCGGCGACCTGGTCCGCCTGATGCGCTTCAGCCAGGGCAACGCCAACCTGGTCGAGCTGACCCTGGCCGCCGACACCGAGCTGGTCGGCACCCGGGTGGGCGACGTGGCCTGGCCGCAGGACACCGCGCTGGTGACCATCATCCGCGAGGGCCGGGTGCTGGTGCCGGGCAAGGACGACACCCTGGAGGGCGGCGACGAGCTGCTCTTCGTCGCGGCGCAGGAGCGCGAGGAGGAGCTGGAGCAGCTGCTGTCGGCCACCTCCGGCGCCCAGTAGGGACGGAACCCGCCCCCGTAGGGACGCAGCGCGTACGGCGGAGGGCCCGCACCCGGGTGGGTGCGGGCCCTCCGCCGTGACCGCTGCCGGGAGCGGCTACTTCGCCGGCTCCTCCTCGTCCAGCTCCGCCTTGATCGGCGGCGGCGCCTTCAGCAGGATCTGCCAGGTGACGTACATCGCCAGCAGCAGCGGCGGGATGCCGAGGGCGACCTTCAGCCAGCCGAGCAGGTTGACGTTGTGGGTGAAGTACAGCGGGAAGAGGATCAGCGGCTTGAGGCCCATGATCACCACCCAGGCCCAGGTCGCCTTGGTGTAGGCGGCGAAGCGGCCCGGGTTCTCCTTGCGCCAGGTGAACATCTCGCCGGTGATCGGACCGAGCATCAGGCCGATCATCGGCCAGCGCACCAGGGCGGAGACCGCGAGCCCGACGCAGTAGGCGACGTTCCAGAGCAGGCCGGGCAGGTAGAAGTCCTCGGCCTTGCCGCTCTTCATCGAGATCCAGGCGCCGAGGGCGACGCCGAACACCCCGCTGAAGGCGTGCTGGATGGTCTCCCGCTTCACCAGCCGGGCCACCACGAACAGCGCGCTCAGGCCGAGTGCGGCCCAGGCGGAGGCGCTGACCTGGTGGGTGATGTTGTAGGTGACGATGAAGACCAGGCCCGGCAGCGTCATGTCGATCATGCCGCGCACGCCGCCGAAGGCCTGCAGGACGGTGTCGGCGGCCTCCTTGGAGGCGGCCTGGCGGGCGGCCTCGGCGGCCGCCGGGTCGAGCGGCTGCTCGGCGGCGGGGGCCGGTACGGTGCCGTCGATCGCCCGCACCACGCTCTCCGTGGCCTCCTCGGCCGCAGCGGCCTTCCAGGTGGCCACGTCGGCGGTGTCCAGGTCGATCCGGGCGGCGGCGTCGCCGCCGGGGTGGTTGCTCACGCTCATTCGCTCCCGTGTCCGACCGGACGCAGCTCGTAGCGGGGGTTGAACAGCACGCGGCGCCCGCGTGCGTGGCTGATCCGGCCGCTGGCGACCAGCCGTCGGCCCGGCTCTATGCCCGCGATCGAGCGGCGACCGAGCCAGACCACGTCCAGCGCCTCGGTGCCGTCGAAGAGTTCGGCCTCCAGGGCCGGGACCCCGGCCCGCGGGCGGAGCGTCACCGTGCGCAGCGTGCCCGCGACGGTGACCAGCTCGCGGTCCGAGCAGCCGGCGATCGGCGTGCAGCCCGACTCCGCGGCGCTCTCCTGGCGCAGGTCCTCGGCGTCGAGCTCCTCCGCCGAGGAGGTCAGCCGGTTGAACATGCGGCGGAAACGCCCCTGCGGCTGGCCGCTGCTGTTGTCACCACTCATGTCGGCAGGGTACCGGTTTCCGGGCCCCCGGCGGCAGGCCGCGAAGCCACCGGAGGCGCTCGCGGTCAGCTCTCGAAGCGGTACCCCATGCCCGGTTCGGTGATGAAGTGGCGCGGGTGCGAGGGGTCGCGCTCCAGCTTGCGGCGCAGCTGGGCGAGGTAGACCCGCAGGTAGTTGGTCTCGGTGCGGTAGGCGGGGCCCCACACCTCCTGGAGCAGCTGGGTCTGGCTGACCAGCCGCCCGGCGTTGCGGACCAGCACCTCCAGCAGGTGCCATTCGGTGGGCGTGAGGCGTACGTCGGTGCCGTCCCGGTTGACCTTCTTGGCCGCGAGGTCGACGGTGAAGCTCTCGGTGACGACCAGCGAGTCGTCCTCCCCCGCCACCGGCTCGGCCCGCCGCACGGCGGCCCGCATCCGGGCGAGCAGCTCGTCCATGCCGAAGGGCTTGGTCACGTAGTCGTCGGCGCCGGCGTCCAGGGCCTCGACCTTCTCGTCCGAGGCGTGCCGGGCGGACAGCACGATGATCGGCACCCGGGTCCAGCCGCGCAGCCCGCGGATGACCTCGACGCCGTCCATGTCGGGCAGGCCCAGGTCGAGGACGACGACGTCGGGATGGCGGGCTGCCGCCAGCTCCAGCGCACTCGCGCCGTCGTGGGCCGCGTCGACCTCGTACTTGCGGGCCTTGAGGTTGATCACCAGCGCGCGGACGATCTGCGGTTCGTCGTCCACGACGAGGACCCGGGTCATTTACGGGCTCCGCCTTTCAGGGCTATCGGATCTTACGGACTGTGTGACTGGCTGTTGGTGCGACCTACGACTGGTACGACCTGCGGCTCCGGGCCGGAACCGGCCGGGCCGGTGCTCCCGCCGGGGGCCTAGGTGATCAGCTCCGAGAGCGGATCCTGGCCGTCGCCCGTTCGCTCGCCCGGTTCGGGCGGCCGCTCGGCGGCGGGCAGGCTGACCACCATGGTGAGACCGCCGCCGGGGGTGTCCTCGGCGGTGACGGTACCGTCCATCGCCTCGACGAAGCCTCGCGCCACCGCGAGCCCGAGGCCCACCCCGGCGCCGCGCGGCGCGTCCCCGTAGCGCTGGAACGGCGCGAAGATCCTCTCCTTGGCGTCCTCGGGCACGCCCGGGCCGCGGTCCACGATCCGCAGCTCGACCCGGCCCGGACCGCCCGGCTGCTGCAGCGCGTCCGCCTTGACCAGCACCTTGACGCCGTCCGGGCTGTACTTGACGGCGTTCTCGACCAGGTTCGCCAGCGAGCGCTCCAGCAGCCCGCCGTCGGCCCGGATCATCGGCAGCGTCTCCGGGACGTCCAGCCGCACCGACTCCAGCGGCACGCCGCCGAGCGCGAAGGGCACCACCTCGTCCAGGTCGGTCTCCTGGATCAGCGGGGTGACGGTGCCGGTCTGGAGCCGGCTCATGTCGAGCAGGTTGTTGATCAGGTGGTCCAGCCGGTCAGCCCCGGCCTCGATCCCGGCCAACAGCTCGGCCTCGTCTTCCGGATCCCACTGCACGTCGGCCGAGCGCAGCGAGCTCACCGACGCCTTGATGCCCGCCAGCGGGGTGCGCAGGTCGTGCGAGACGGCGGCGAGCAGTGCGGTGCGGATCCGGTTGCCCTCGGCCTCCCGGCGGGCCGCGGCCGCCTCCCGGGCCAGCCGGCGGCGCTCCAGCACCACGGCGGCCTGCGCGGCGAACGCCCCGAGCAGGCGCCGGTCCGCCCCGGGCAGCACCCGACCCCGCAGCACCAGCGCCAGGCTGTCGCCGACCGGGACGTCCACGTCGGCCTCCTCCGGACGCTCCGGCGGGTGCGGGCCGGCGGACGCGACCGCCACCCAGCCGGCGGTCGGCTCCGGGCGCTCCAGCAGCGCGGCGCTCTCCTGCCCGAAGGTCTCCCGGACCTGCTCCATCAGCGCGGTGAGCACCCCGTCCCCGTTCGGTGCGCCGCGCAGCACCGTCCCGGCCAGTGCGCTGAGCGTCTGCGCCTCGGTCTGGGCCCGGGCCGCCTGGTGGGTGCGCCGGGCCGCGAGGTCCACCACGGAGGCGACCGAGCAGCCGACGATGGTGAATATCGCCACCGCCATGATGTTCTGCGGCTCGTTGATGCTGAAGGTGTGCAGCGGCGGAGTGAAGTAGTAGTTCAGCACCGAGGAGCCGACCAGCGCCGAGCCGATCGACGGCAGCAGCCCGCCGACCAGTGCCGCGAGCACCGTCAGCGACAGGAACAGCAGCATGTCGGTGGACAGGCCCAGCCCGCCGATCGCGGTCAGCACGATCGCCAGCAGCGGCGGACCGGCCAGGCCGACCAGCCAGCCCGCGATCGTCCGGGTCCGGCCCAGATCGGTGATCCGGCGCACGGGTATCTTGTTCCGCCGCCCGTGCCCGGCGTGCTCGTGGGTGACCATGTGGACGTCGATGTCCCCGGCCTCCCGGGTCACCGTGGTGCCGACGCCCGGCCCGTACACGTACTGCCAGGCCGGCCTCCGGCTGGTGCCCAGCACGATCTGGGTCGCGTTCACGCCCCGGGCGAAGTCCAGCAGCCCGACGGCCGGGTCGTCGCCCAGCACCGCGTGGAAGGAGCCGCCCAGGCTCTCCACCAGCGCCCGCTGCTCGATCAGCCGCTGCGGAGAGCCGGTGCCGGCGAGACCGTCCGAGCGGGAGATGTGGACGGCCAGCAGCTCACCGCCGGACACCCGGGCCGCGATCCGGGCCGCCCGCCGGATCAGCGTCGCCCCCTCCGGACCGCCGGTCAGGCCGACCACGATCCGCTCGCGGGCCTGCCAGGTGCCCTCGATGCCCTGCTCGGCCCGGTACTTCTGGAGGTACTCGTCGACCCGGTCCGCGGTCCACAGCAGCGCCAGCTCGCGCAGCGCGGTCAGGTTGCCCGGTCGGAAGTAGTTGGCGAGTGCGGCGTCGATCTTCTCCGGCGCGTACACGTTGCCGTGCGCCAGCCGCCGCCGCAGCGCCTGCGGGGACATGTCCACCAGCTCGATCTGGTCCGCCCGGCGCACCACCTCGTCCGGGACGGTCTCGCGCTGGCGCACCCCGGTGATGCCCTCGACGGCGTCGCCCAGCGACTCCAGGTGTTGGACGTTGACGGTGGAGATGACGTCGATCCCGGCCGCCAGCAGCTCCTCGACGTCCTGCCAGCGCTTCTCGTTGCGGCAGCCCGGGATGTTGGTGTGCGCCAGCTCGTCCACCAGCGCCACCTGCGGGCGGCGTTCGAGGACTGCGTCCAGATCCATCTCGGAGAACCTGGCGCCCCGGTGCACCACCTGCTGCCGGAGCACGACCTCCAGCCCCGCGACCAGGTCGGCGGTCCGCTGCCGGCCGTGGTCCTCCACGAACGCCACCACGACGTCCGTCCCACGCTCCTGCCGCCGGTGCGCCTCGGCGAGCATGGCGTACGTCTTGCCGACCCCGGGGGCCGCCCCGAGGTAGATGCGCAGCCTGCCTCGTCCCATGAGCACCATTCTTGATCCGGCCCTGCCCGGGAGCTACCCCCGGACACCTGTTCCCCCTTCCCTTCGAGACTACGGTGCGAGCGGCGTTTTTCCGCTGATCAGTGCACCGATGAGCCGGTTTTAGCGGCATATTGACGGCATACCAGCCACTCGGCGGGGGTCACTCGGGAGGCATCGGGGCCGGCTTCCCGGAAATGCGAAGAGCCCTCATCCGGTTTCCCGGATGAGGGCTCTTCAGAAG
>NZ_JAFLNG010000220.1 GCF_017427025.1 Streptomyces sp. FH025 | reverse complement strand
GCTACCCGGCGTGACCGGATGGCGAACACTCCGGCGCTCGACACGCTCACCCCGACGGAGCGCGACGGGCCGTACACGCCCGACCGCGGCGCGCGTGCCGCCCGACCGCGCGGCCGCCGAACGGGCGACGGGCACACCCCGACCCACCGCCCGAGCGTGCCCCGCCGGAAGTCAACAGCCGCCCCCGAGTGAGGAGTTACCGAAATCCGGCACTCCACCGAAAAGGAACGAACCCCGCACGGCGGGACTCGACGGACCCTACAGGGAACGCCGAGAATGGGATGACCCCGGAACACCCACCGAGCCCCGACATACGGGCGCGACGGCAACCAAAAGTCGATCTTGACACCCTGTCGGGCTTCTGATTCCATGACCGCCGACCTTCGCCATGACGCTCCGAGGGAGTGACAAGGAGTGACATCGTGCTCCTGTACGGGGGAGACAGCGTCGAGCAGCTGCACCGCGCCGTATCCGAGCGATTCGCACCGCACCAGCTGACCGTGCTGGGCGACCAGCGGCTGAACGCCCGATTCAGCTGCATCCACGAGGGCGCCGTCTCGCTCTACGAACTCGGCTACGGCGCCGACGTCCGCGTCCACCCCGGAGAACTCCCCGACTTCTACAACATCCAACTGCCGGTCTCCGGTACGGGCACCGTCACGGTGAACGGCGCTCCCCTACCGCCCGAGCCGAGCGTCATCGGCCCCGGGGCCTCGGTCTCGATGACCTGGAACGCGGCGGCGTTTAACCGGATCCTGGTCATTCCGAGCCGATCGCTCGAACTCGACCTGGAGGCACGGCTGGGCGACTCCCCCGGAACACCGCCAAGGTTCAATCCCGTCCTCGACAGCCGCAACCCCGCGGTGCGGGCCTGGCTCGAACTCGCCCGGGCCTTCCACGACTTCGCGGTCTCCCCGCTCGCCCCCCGATCCCCGCTGGCGCTGGGGCACTTCGAGCGGCTCCTGATCGACGGCCTGCTGGACGCCCAGCCGCACACGCGGAGCGACGCGCTGTCGGGCCGTGGCCCGACGCCCCTGTCCACCGCCGTCCGCCGGGCCGCGGCCTTCTGCGAGGAGCACGCGCACGAGGCGATCTCGGTGGCCGACATCGCCCGCGGCGCCCGGGTCAGCCTCCACAGCCTGCGGGCGGGCTTCCGGGGCCAGTTGAACACCACTCCCCTGGCGTTCCTGCGCCGGGTGCGGCTCGACAACGCCCACCGCGACCTGCTCGCCGTCGCGGAGGGCCGCTCCAGCGACACGGTGACCGACATCGCCTGCCGCTGGGGGTTCACCCACCTCGGCCGGTTCAGCGCCCACTACCGGGAGGCCTACGGCAGGCCGCCGTCCGAAACGCTGCGCCGCGCGTCCTGAGCGCCTCCCTCCCGGGAGGGAATCCGATCGGGCATCGACCAGCCACATCGTCCGACGGTTCCGATGCGAAGTGGATGGTCCCGCCAAGGCGGTTCGGGAAGGCCGAACCGCCGATCCACCACCTCATCACCGCGCCCCCGGCCTCCCCCTCGCTCAGCTCACGTAGGTGTACGTCACGGGCGCACTGGTGCCGCCTGCCGTCGTCACGGTGACCTCGACCGGCCCGGCCCCGTCGGTCGCCGGCGCGGTGGCCGTGCACAGCTGCGGACCGCAGGAGGAGCGGCTGGCCGGAACGCCGCCGAAGGCGACCGTGCCGGAGGCCAACTCGTCGCCCGTGACGATGATCTGGGTACCGCCCGCGACCGGGCCGGACGGCGTGTTCAGCCCGGACAGCACGGGCGCCGACGGGAGCGCCGGCGGAGCCCCGACGTAGTCGAAGGGCGTCGGGACGTGGAGCGTGCCGCCCGTCCCGACCACCGCGACGGCGGCGCTGCCCGAGCCGCCCGGGGTGGTCACCGTGCAGGCGGTGTCGGTGCAGGTCCCGGGCGCCGGGACGCCGCCGATCAGCACCATGGCGCCGGCCATGCCGTGGCCGGTGAGGGTCACCGGCGTGCCGCCCGTGCCCGGTCCGGTGGTGGCGCTCACCCCGTCGACGTAGGGGAGCGAGCCGATGGTCGGCGGCAGCGGGCCGAGCCCGAACAGGTACGTGGAGACGTGCCCGGTGGGGATCAGGTCGTTCGCGTTCGCCACCGTCGCCGTGATCGCGCCGGTGATCGGGCCGGTCCCCGCCGCATGGACGTGGATCTTCATGAACTCGTCGGTGCCGGGGCGGCGGTTGCCCTGGAGCACGGCCTCCAGGTGGCGGCCGTCGGGCGAGACGGTCTGGGTGAAGGTGTAGTCGTACGGCGTGGAGTAGAACATCGCGCCGTCGGTGGTGACCCCCGGCGGCAGGTCGACGCTGAAGTGGGTGGGCCCGGTGAGGTCCTCCTGGCCGATCGACCTCCAGCTCACCGAGAACACGCCGTCCCGGTTCTGCTCGGTGGGGTAGTTCCCGGCCTGGGTCAGCACGACCCGCTGACGCATGACGGTCGGGCCGTCAACGGACGCCGCTGAGGCGGCGGGCGTCGTGGCGGCGGTGGTCACGGCGGCGGTGGTCACGGACAGGACTGCGGCGAGGCCGACTCCGGCCAGTCGAATGAGCGTAGGCATACGAAAATTTTCGCGACCATCGATCACACGGGCAGCCAATCTCCTGAACCAGCAGCACAATTGGCGCGATCCAGCGCCCACCCGGCCGGTCCGCCGCCGAAACGGCGCGGTCGGCTGCTCCGTCCGGATGCTGTCGGCGCGGCCACCGCCCCGTGCTGTTCGTCTACCGACCGGTACGCGTGTGCAATGACCGTGCCGCTCGCGTCCGGCACCTCCCGGCGTCATGCGCCGACCGGCACCCCATGTCCGCACCCATCCGCCGGAGTTGGCACCCACCCATGCGTTCGTTCAGACTCATCGCCCTGCCCATCGCCGCCGTCCTGCCGCTCACCGTCGTGGCCACGGCCGGCACCGCCGTCGCCGCACCGGCCTCCCACCGGGCCCTCCCCACCGACTGCGACAGCCTCAAACCGACGGCCGACCCCGCTGTCTACTACTGCGGTCTGCCGGAACTCGGCCCGACCAAGTTGCCGACCGGGGAGGTGGGGAAACTGCTGACGAACTACCACCGCTTCGGCGGCCTGGAGCCGGCCCAGTTCCTCAGCCTGTACCGCAACGGCACCAGCTGGATCTACCCCGGCAACAACGGCTTCGCGGAGAGCGAAGGCAAGATCGACATGCAGAAGCAGCAGACCGTCGTGAACAAGTACCTGGACCGCTTCGGCGGCGAAGGAGGCGGCTACCTCGCGCCCGGCGGAACGCCCTACGCCCAACGAGCAATTCCCACGGACTCGCTCAACGACGCCGCGACGAAGTACCACTGCTACCAGGTGACCAAGAGCTTCCCCGTCCAGCAGGGCCACATCGCCGCCTTCTTCAACCAGCCCGGGTACGGCATCCAGCAGTGGCTCGACCCCGCACTCAAGCCGACCGACTTCGGCGCGGACAGTTACAACGTCGCCGGCCTCATCAAGCACAACTACCTGAAGCCGATCACCGACGTCAGCAAGTGCGTCAACAACAAGGGCGCCGTCTGACCGCCACTCACGCCCGGAGGCCCTCGACCACCCCGGCACGGTGGCCGAGGGCCTCCGGCCGTACGGTCGACGCGGAATCGACGGACCCGCGAACAGCGGGCCGCTCCATGACCGATGCTCAAAGGCATGCAGGCAAACTCATCCCTCAGGAACCTCCCCCTGGCGCTGTCCTCGCCGCTGCGCCGCCCCCGGCCGCTGCCGCTCCTGGTCACGGAGCAGCTGACGAGTTCGGTGGGGCGCCAAGTCACCGCCCTGGCACTCCCGTTGCTGGCCATCGTCCATCTGGGCGCCGGGCCGCTGGGCGCCTCCGCCCTCATGGCGATGACCTACCTGCCGGGTGTGCTGCTGAGTCCGCTGATCGGTGTCGCCGTCGACCGGGCGCGGCCGCGCCGCCTGCTGGTGACCGTGTCCTGGCTCCAGGTCCCCGCCATCGGCAGCGTGCCGCTCGCGGCCGCGCTGGGCGGGCCGACCTGGCCGCATCTGTTCGCCGCGGCCGCCCTCTCCGGCGCCCTGAGCTCCGCCCAGAGCGTCGCGTCGCAGTCCTGCCTGCCCCGCGCGGTGCCCGCGGAGCGCCTCCTGCCGGCCAACTCCTCGCTCACCGGGGCCCGGACCGTCGGCCTCATCAGCGGCCCGGCGCTCGGCGGCATCCTGATCGGCGTCGTCGACCCGGCCCCGGCACTGCTGGTGGAGTGCGCCGCCTACGCCGTCGGCGGGGCCCTGTTCCTCGCACTGCCGGCCTCGCTGAACCGGACCGCGGAGGGTGCGGGCGCGGGTGCGAGGTCCCGGATCGAGGCCCTGCGGGAGGGGCTGGCGGTGATCCGACGCGAGACGCTGCTGCGCCGCCAGGCCCTGGCGGCGGCCGGACTCAACCTGGGCGGGGGCGCCGGCAGCAGCCTGTTCGTCCTGTACGCCGACCGGGAGTTGGGGCTGCCGTCGTGGCAGCTCGGCACGGTCTACGCCGCGTACGCCGTCGGCATGGGGGCGGGCGTGCTCGCCGCGACCTCCGTCACCCGGGCGCTGGGCATGGCCCGGGCGATCCGGGTGTGCGCGGTGGGCGCGGGCGCGGCGCTCTTCCTCATCCCGGCGGCCTCCCTGGGGCCGGCCTTCCCGGTGCTGGTGCTGTACCAGGTGCTGTTCGGGCTGCTGGCCACGGTGTGGTCGATCGCCATGACCACCGGACGGCAGCTCGTCACCCCCGCCCACCTCCTGGGCCGCGTCAACGCCTTCCTCCAGGCGGTGTTGACCGCCACCGTGCCCGTCGGCGCCTTCGTCGGCGGGTGGCTCGCCTCACGGGTCGGCATCGTGCCGGTGCTGACCGGGGCGGCGGCCGTCGCCCTGGCGGGCGCGAGCAGTCTCTGGTTCCCCCGCGACATGCTCGCCGGGGTCGAACGGGCGGCGCGGGCGTCCTAGCGCTCCGGCGGGCCCGCGGCCTCACGGTCGACCCCGGCGATCACGTCGACGACTCACAGCCGACGACTCACACCAGCAAGAGGCCCCCGCACCGCTCGGCGCCGTCCTTCATCGCGATGAGGTTCGCCACGACGTAGGAGATGTTGTTCCGTGAGTGCCATTCGGTCGGGAAGTAGGTGACCAGCCGCGAACTCTGGAACCGGGCCCGGATCTCCGGGACGAAGGCCCGGTACTGGTCGTCCGTGTAGTACCAGAAGGAGTTCTCGTTGTAGAAGGCGACATGGGTCGGGTCCTGGTACGCGCCCCGGCCGTCCGAACTGGGCGTCATGGTGAGGAGCATCCCACCGGGGGCCAGCAGCCGGTACAGCTCGTTGATCAGCGGGACCTTCTCGGGCACGTGCTCCAGGAAGTCCACCGCCCGGAGCAGGCCGACCGAGTCGTCCGGGAGGTCCAGGCGCCCCGGCAGGGTCGCGACGAGGTCGACGCCCTCTCCGGGGTACTGGTCCACCCCCAGGTAGCCCGGAGGCTTGCGGTGCGCCGCGCCGAGGTCCAGGGCGAGCAGGCCGCGGCGCTTCGTCCAGGCGAGCGCGTTGGCCTCGATGTACCTGTCGTACAGCGCGACGGTCTCACGCTGGATGTGCGCGTTCACCTCCGTGTCCCGCTGCGTGTTCCCCGGGTGCATCCGCTGCAGGTACAGGCAGCGCCGGATCTGGTGGAAGTCCCCGGCCTGGAAGAGACGGCACATCAGGTCCTGGTCGTCGAGCACGGTGCGCGTGGCGTCGTACCCGCCCACCTGCTCGTAGACCCGTCTGCGGAACGCCCGCACGTGGTTGGGCGCGTACCAGATGTAGGAGACGTTGTGCGGTGTCGGCGCCATCGCGACCACCTGGAGCAGTCGGCGGCCGTCGACCTCCACCTCCTCGTACCGCCAACCGTGCTCCTCGTTGAAGCGCGAGTCGTCCCGGCCGCCGTCCTCGGTGATCTGGGCGGTGTGGCTGTACACGAACACCGCTTCGGGGTGCTCGTCGAAGGCCTTCGCCAGCTCCGCCAGGCAGTCGCGGGCCAGCAGGTCGTCGTGGTCGAGCTCGACGAGGATCTCGCCCTCCGCCAGCTCGCAGGCCCGGCGCTTCGCCGCCCCGACGCCCCTGATCCCGTCGTTGACCTCCACCCTGATGCGGTCATCGGGATGCTCGGGCCGCCATCGCGCGCCGTTGTTGAGCACCACGATCCACTCCCAGTCCGAGCGGCTCTGCGCCTTGAGCGTGGCGAGGCACTCGTCGAGGTAGCGCGGTTGGTGGCTGGGAGTGAAGACGGAGAACTTCGGTGTGGCGAGCGACGTCGTCATCGGTTGGCACCTGCCTGAGTGGCTGTCGGTTCGGTGGTCGGAGCCGTGCGCACGGAGTCCCGGAACTCCTCCGGGACGAGGGGCCGTAGCGACGGGTCGGTCCGGACGGCGGTCCGGAAGGACTCCTCGGCCTCACCGCGGCGTCCCTGCTTCGCCAGGTCGTAGCCGAGGTTCAGATGCGCGGTGGCGGCTTTCGGGTCCGCGGCGACGATCCTCCGCAGGATCGAGACGGCCTGGTCGATATCGCCCGGTCCGAGCAGGATCGCCTTGTTGAAGAGCGCCGGCTGGTAGGCGGGGTCGGCCTTCAGAGCACCGTCGTAGGCGGTGAGGGCCTCGGCGGAGCGGTTGTTCTGCTGGGCGATGACACCGAGGTTGTACCACGCCAGCTTGTTGCCGGGATCCAGCTCCAGGACCTGGCGGAAGATGCTCTCCGCCACGTCGTAGTTCTTCAACTCGCCCTGTTCGATCCCTGCTTGGAGCAGCACCTCCCCACGTGAGGGGACGCCGGGAGAGGACCGCGCCGATCCCCCCGAATCCGACGAGACCGCGCCGGTGGAGTCCGCTGCGGACAGGTGGAGCCAGCTCCCCACCGCCGCGACGGCCACCGTCCCGGCCAGGCCCTTCCACAACCATCTTCGGTTCACAGAACCTCCACCTCGCCGATCCGATGATGCGGCTCACTCGGCCCGTGGAAGTCGGAACCGAGTGAGCCGGGCGGCGGTCCGCAGACCGAGAATCCGGGCACCGCCGATTTCTCATGAGAGGAAGGTGAGCGCCTAGGGGGCGCACACCGCGAACGCGGTGACCTCGGTGAGCGGCAGCACGAGGGTGTTGACCTGCCAACCGGTGGCCGGAGTAGTGGCCGAACCGCCGACCGGGAGGCTGGAGGCGATGTCGGCGGAGAGCCCCTGGAAGCCACCGCCGACCGCGAACTTGCCGGCCGGGCAGGTCGCCGTGGCGGTACCGATGCCGCTCGCCGTGATGACCACGCTCTGCGCTCCGGAGGCCGGCCCCTGGGCGCCCTGGGTGCCCTGGAAGCCCTGCGCTCCCTGGACACCCTGGGTGCCCTGAGCGCCCTGAGCGCCGGTGTCGCCTTGGAAGCCCTGCGGACCTTGGGTGCCTTGGGTGCCTTGGGTGCCCTGGAAGCCTTGAGCGCCCTGAACGCCGGTCGTGCCCTGGTTGCCCTGCGAGCCCTGAGCACCCGTCGCACCCTGGTTGCCCTGCGGACCCTGAACGCCCGTCGTACCCTGAGTGCCCTGCGACCCCTGAACACCCGTCGCGCCTGTCGCGCCCTGGTTGCCCTGCGGACCCTGAGCGCCGGTCGTGCCCTGGTTGCCCTGGGAGCCCTGAGCACCCGTCGCGCCCTGGTTGCCCTGCGGACCCTGAGCGCCCGTCGTGCCCTGAGTGCCCTGCGAGCCCTGAGCACCTTGAGTACCCGCAGCGCCCTGAGCACCCGTCGCACCCTGAGCACCGGTGGCACCCTGGGCACCAGTAGCGCCCGGATCGCCCTGCGAACCCTGGTTGCCCTGAGCACCCTGAGCACCCGCAGCACCCTGAGCACCGGTGGCGCCCGGGCTACCTTGCGAACCCTGGTTGCCCTGGAAACCCTGAGCACCCGCAGCACCCTGAGCACCCTGAGCACCCGTCGCACCCTGCGCACCGGTGGCACCCTGAGCACCGGTGGCGCCCGGGTCGCCCTGCGAACCCTGGTTGCCCTGGAAACCCTGCGCACCCTGAGCACCCTGGACGCCGGTGGCGCCCGGGCTACCTTGCGAACCCTGGTTGCCCTGGTTGCCCTGGAAACCCTGCGCACCCTGAGTGCCCGCAGCACCCTGAGCACCCGTCGCACCCTGAGCACCGGTGGCGCCCTGATTGCCCTGTGACCCCTGGGTGCCCTGGGTGCCCTGGGTGCCCTGCGGGCCCTGAGCGCCCGTAGCACCCTGCGGACCCTGAGGCCCCTGCGTGCCCTGGCCGCCGTGGCCACCATGGTGGTGGTGGCCATCGTCCCCCCAGTTCCAGTTCCATTCCCAGGAATCTTCGTCCCCGTCAGAGTCTGCCGTCCGGGCCACGCGATGGCCGAGGTCGGAGCTCACAGCACCGTTCGGGCCCGGAACGTTCGCGTGGTCGGTACTGACGGAACGCGTGATCGCGTCGGCCAGGGCCGCCGTGGTCGACGCCAGATTGACGGTCGCGGCCAGCGCCACCGCGGTCGACAGCATGGTGATGGATCTGACACGGGATCTTCGAAGCGAGTTCTTCTTCATGGAGGAATCCTTCTGAGAGGCGAGGCGTGAACACCCTCGTGCAGAAAGACCTGTGGGTGTACGTAGGTGTGCCTCGACGGTCGCGTTCCACTCCCGCCTGCCGAACATCACCCACCCGGCCCCGGCCCGTCGGAAGAGCCTGATCCGAATACCCGTCACCTCGGGAAACCCGTTCGGCCACGGATGGCGGCGGCCACGGGCCGTCCGGGTCAGGACGGTCAGGGGGTGAGCTCGTCGACCGGGGACGCGCCGTTCGGCGGACCGTGCAGGAGCTGGAGCCGGGCGTACCCGGGGCTGCTCGCGAGCAGTTCCTCGTGGGTACCGAGTCCGGCGACCCGGCCGTGTTCGAGGAAGACGATCTGGCTCGCGTCGCGGACGCTGAGCAGGTTGTGCGAGATGACGATCGTCGTGCGGCCGCTCATCAACAGGCGCAGGGGCCGGAGGATGCGCTCGCCGGATTCGGCGTCGAGGCCGGTGGTGGGTTCGTCGAGGATCAGGAGGGGTGCGTCGCGGATCATCGCGCGGGCGATGGCGAGGCGCTGGCGTTGTCCTCCGGAGAGGAGCCGGCCGCGCTGGCCCACGACGGTGTCGTATCCCTCCGGGAGCCCGGTGACGAAGTCGTGGGCGTCGGCGGCGCGGGCGGCCGCGATGATCTCCCGCTCGGTGGCGCCCGGGCGGCCGAAGGCGATGTTCTCGCGAACGGTGCCGTGCAGGACGAGGGTCTCCTGGAGGACGACCGCGACGTGGTCGCGCAGGTCGCTGAGCCCGATGCCGCGCAGGTCGTGCCCGTCCAGGCGGATGGCGCCCTGGTCGGGGTCGTAGAAGCGCAGCAGCAGTTTCGCGACGGTGGACTTTCCGGCGCCGCTCGTCCCGACCAGTGCCACGGTCTCGCCTGGGGCCGCCGTGAAGGAGACGCCCGAGAGCGCCGACCGGGTCGTCTCCGGGTAGCGGAAGTGGACGCCGTCGAATTCGACGGCTCCTTCGACGTGCCGCAGCCGGTGGGGCTGGGCGACCTCGGTGACCTGGGGGCGCTGGTCGAGCAGCTCGACGATCCGCTCGGCGCCGGCGGAGGCGGCGAAGAAGGTGTTGCTGAGCTCCGACATGCCCTGGATCGGGGAGTAGAGCCTGCTCAGCAGGGTGAGGAAGACCATCAGCCCGCCCAGGGTGAGCCGGCCCTGGGTGAGTTCCCAGGTCCCCAGGCCCATGACGACCAACGCGCCGATCAGCTCGATGACGTCCACGATCGGTCCGAAGGTCGCGCCGATCCGGGTCGACACCATGGTCGCCCGGTAGCGGCCGAGGCTCTCGCGCTGGAACCTTTCCTGCCCCCACCGCTGGCGGTTGTACGCCTGCACGAGCGCGATGTTGCCGAAGGCCTCCTCGGCGGTCGCGCTGATCGATCCGCTGCGCCGGCGCCGTTCGCGTGAGGCGGCCTTGATCGGGCCGGCGAAGCGCCGGGCGGTGAACCAGAAGAGCGGGGCGATGACCAGGGCCAGCAGGGTCAGGTCCCACCGCAGGTAGAAGAGGAGTCCGAGGTAGAGAACCAGTTGCACCACGTGCGAGAGGGCGGTGGCGATGCCGGAGAGCAGGAACGTCTCGACGGCTTCGACGTCGCCGGTCACGCGGCTCAGGATGTCACCGAGCTTCCGGCGTTCGAAGAACCCGAGGGACAGTCCCTGGACGTGGCGGAACACGTCGAACCGCAGGTTGAGCAGGAACCGTTCGCTCACCCACGTCGAGATGACCTCGTCGGCGAAGCCGATGACGCCGGAGACCAGCGTGAGCCCGACGAAGGCGAGCGCGATCGGCAGGAAGAGCTGCAGGTTGCGGGGGACGAGCATGTCGTCGATCACGATCTTGAACAGCCAGATCTCGGCGGTGTCGACCACCGGCCCCAGCACGATCATGAAGGAGATCACGATGAGCCACCGCCGGCGACCGCGCGTGTACGGCCAGAACCGCCGGAACAGCTCCCGCATCGGGACCGGCGGTGCGGCCTCGACGATCTCGTCGGAATCCTGGGAGACGGTCACCAGGCGCCGCATCGCCGTCCGCATGGAGCGAATCGTGGTCATCACCCCTCGTCGTCCACCCCGGAATCGTCGTCCACCCCGGAACGAGCCATAGCCGGGCGCGAAGCCCGGCTATGGCCGGATCAACAGGATCGACTAGTAGCGTCCGCCACGGCCTCCGCCGTAGCCCCCGCCACGGCCGCCGTAAC
>NZ_JAFLNG010000022.1 GCF_017427025.1 Streptomyces sp. FH025 | reverse complement strand
GTGCCGCGGCGAGCCGGGGCTGGGGGTGGCCGAGGTCCTCCAGGGCCTGAACGACCAGGCCGACGAGTCGTCCGTGCGCCGCCCGGATGCGCTCGCGCGCGGCCTCGTCGAGCTCCAGCGCGGAGATCGCCACGACGGCGCGGTGGCGCGGGTCGGTGGCCAGCGCCAGCTGGCCCCGGACGTACGCCTCGATCCGCTCGGCAGCGGTGTCGCAGCTCTCCATCCCGGCCTCGATCTCTGCCGCCCAGAGGGGGAAGTCCACCTCGCAGAGCGCCTCGACCACGGAGGCCCGGGAGCGGAAGTACTCGTAGACCGAGGAACGCGCCAGTCCGGTGCGCGCCGCGAGCGCCTGGAAGGTCAGCGCCTCCATCCCACCTTCGGTGAGCAGGGTGCGGGCAGCGTCGAGGAGGGCTGCCCGCTGCAGCTGGCGATGCTCGGCCACCGTGGCCGCTCGGATCTTCGGCACGCTCCCACTGTACGGAGCCCTACCTGCGGCCGATACGGCGCCGCGCATTCGAACGGGACACCGATGGGATAGACCTTGTCCGGCGGCTCCGGCAGCCTGGCGGTTCTGGCAACTCCGGGAGCTCCGGGAGATCCGGGAGATCCGGCGTGCTACCGGATGTCCGACAGCTTGGCGCGCAGTTGAAGGACGGACTTGGTGTGGATCTGGCTCACCCGGCTCTCCGTCACCCCCAGCACCTGCCCGATCTCGGCCAGGGTGAGGCCTTCGTAGTAGTAGAGCGTCACCACCGTCTTCTCCCGCTCGGGGAGGGTGTTGACCGCCTGGGCCAGCAGTCTGCGCAGCTCGCGGTCCTCGGCCACCTCGACCGGGTCGTCCGCGCCGTGGTCCTCCAGGGTGTCCATCAGGCTCAGCCGGTCGCCGCCCTCCCCCACCGGGTGCAGCAGTTCGTCCAGGGCCACCACGTTGGCCAGCGACAGCTGGCTGAAGATCGCGTGCAGGTCCTCGATGGCGATGCCCATCTCGGCCGCGACCTCCGGCTCGTGCGGCGTCCGGCGCAGCCGGGCCTCCAGCGTCGCGTACGTCCGCTCGACGGCCTTGGCCTTCTGCCGCACCGAGCGCGGGATCCAGTCCAGAGCGCGCAGCTCGTCGATGATGGCGCCACGGATGCGACTGATCGCATAGGTCTCGAACTTGATGGCGCGGCCGATGTCGAACTTCTCGATCGCGTCGATCAGCCCGAACACTCCGGAGGAGACGAAGTCGGCCTGTTCGACGTTGGAGGGCAGGCCGACCCCGACCCGGCCCGCCACGTACTTGACGAGTGGTGAGTAGTGCAGGATCAGCTGCTCACGCAGCCGCTGGTCGCCGGTCTCCTTGTAGGAGCGCCAGAGCTCTTCGAGCGCGGTACGTCCTTGGACACCGGCGTCCCGCGACCCAGGCCCCCGGCCGTCCGTCGTCTGCTCGCGGCGGGGCCGGGACACCGGCGGGGAGACGGCGTCCGACACGGGGGTGTTGCCGGGCGAGCCGAGCATGCGCTCGATGGCCGCTCCGCCGAACGTTTCCGCCTCACCGACCGCCCCGGTACTTCGGACCGGATCGGCGCCGTGCGCCGCCTCGATGCCGCAGGCCGACTCGACGCCACGGATCACGTCCGCGCCGCGGACGGCATCCACGTCACGAGTGGCGTCGACGCCACGGGTAGCGTCCGCGGGCTGGCCTGGCACCGCCGTCGGCCGGCCGCCCTGGCGCGACAGGCCTCCCATCGTCCCCGCCGACTTGGGCGGGAACTCGGTCACGGGACGCCGCTCGGTCCGCGGCCCTCCCGCGGACCGAGCGCCACCGGTCACTCTGTGTCCGGGAATGTGTGTGGGCATACGTTGGTCTGCGCCGTTCTGCCGAGTCATGTGCTGATAGGGAAGGCATGTGGAGCGTAGCGTGACCAACTCACTGCAAAGCGCTACCGCCACTCGGTCGTCCCTCGATCCGGTGGCGTCCACTCACCGAATCCGGGCAGACGCGCAGAGGACCGGATCGGAGGACCGGATCAGGGGACCGGATCAGCAGGTCAGCCTGGCCGTTCCGGCACGCACTCCCCGGGCGCGCCCCTGTTCTGCTATCCGACGATCACCTCCTCCGCACCAGGCGCCAGTGGGCACCGTGCCGCTCCACATAGCCGAGCGAGGTCAACTCGTAGAGCCGCTGCAGGACTTCGTCCGCGGGGAGCCCGGACTGCCGGGCCAGTCGCTCGACCGGGGCACCGTCCGCAGTTCCCGGAACGGCCTCCAGCACCCGGGCCACAGCCGGCTCCAACAGGTCGCGGGGCAGCACCGGGCCGCTGCGCTGCGGCGCCAGGTCGTCTCCGATCGCCCCGATCAGCTCGGTGATCTCGGCGGCGTCGGTGACCAGGGTGGCCCCGCCACTGCGGATCAGGGCGTGCACCCCGGCGGACAGTTCCGAGGTCACCGGGCCGGCGACGCCCATGGTGTGCCGGTTGAGGTCCCGCGCCCGTCGGGCCGTGCTCAGGGCACCGCTGCGCATGGCCGCCTCGACCACCACTGTCCCCCGGGTGAGCGCCGCGATGACCCGGTTGCGGAGCACGAAGCGGAACCGGTTCGGGTGCTCCCCGGGCGGGAGTTCGCTGACCAGCAGGCCCTGGACGCCGATCCGCCGGATCAGCTCGGCGTTCCCCTTCGGGTAGGCCACGTCGACCCCGCAGGCGAGTACGCCGATGGTCATCCCGCCGACGGCGAGCGCCCCTCGGTGGGCGGACGCGTCGATCCCGTAAGCGGCTCCGGAGACCACCACCCAGCCACGCTCGGCCAGTTGGGCCGACAGCTCGCCGGCCACGTGGGCGCCGTAAGCCGTACAGGCCCGGGAGCCCACCACGGCCACCGAGCGGAGGGCGAGCAAGCGAAGTGAACCGGTACCGGCGGTCCACAGCCCGATCGGGCGTCCGTCGCCGAGGTCGTCCAGTTGACTGGGCCATTCCGTGTCACCCGGAATGATGAAGCGTCCGCCGACGTCGTGTACCCGTTTCAGGTCGTCCGCCGGGTCGAGACCCGGGAGCCGGGCCTGGTAGGAGGCCAGCCTCTCCGCGTCCAGGGCGGGGTGCTCGGGGACGGTGCCGGCCCGGATCGCCCGGACCACGTCCACGGCGGAGAGCTGGCCGAGCCAGCGGCCCACCACCGCGTCCCCCGGTTCACTGAGCCGGTTGAGCACGACACGGGCGAGGCGCTCCGGATCAGGCACGACCGTGGTGTCGGTCTCGGCCGCGTTGGGCCCATGAGGATGTCTCAACAACTGGTTCATGCCTCGCTCTCCTCGTTGCTCTGGTCGTTCGACGGGTGCCGGTCCGGCTTCCCCGGCCTGTCGCCGTCCGGGCCGCTCACTCGCTGGGCCGGGATGCCCCCGAGTCGGCTGCCGACGCGCCCGGTCTGCGGCAGCCCCTGTTCGACCCCGGTGCGCAGGACCAGGGCGGTACGGACGTCCCTCTGGTCCGGCCGGTCGCGACCGGCCAGATCGGCGACCGTCCAGGCGACCCGGAGCACCCGGTCCAGGCCGCGGGCGGTCAGCAGTCCGCGCTCCAACTGGCGCGCGACGTCGTTGAGCGCGCCGGGCGCCAGCTCCCAGCGGGTGCGCAGCTCGTGGCCCGGCACCTCCGCGTTGGTCCGCCACGGGGTGTGCGTCAGCCGGGCCGCCGCCCGTTCCCGTGCGGCCAGCACCCGGGCCGCGACGGTCTCGGTGCTCTCCGCCGTGGCGTCCCGCTCCATGAGTTCGATCCTGGTCACCGGGGCGACCTGGACCTGGAGGTCGACCCGGTCCAACAGCGGCCCGGAGAGTCGCCCTTGGTACCGGCTGACCATCGCGGGAGTGCACTCGCAGCCCTCGCCCCGCCGTGAGTACCGGCCGCACGGGCAGGGGTTGGCGGCCAGGCAGAGGAGGAAGCGGGCCGGGAGCCGGAGCGATCCGGCCGAGCGGGCGATCACCACCTCGCCGGCCTCCAGCGGTTGGCGCAGCGCGTCGAGCACCCGCACCGGGAACTCCGGCGCCTCGTCCAGGAACAGCACTCCCCGGTGCGCCAGCGAGACCGCGCCCGGTCTCGGCAGACCGCTGCCACCACCGACGATGGCGGGCATCGTGGTGGAGTGGTGCGGGGCGCAGTACGGCGCGGTGTCGATCAGCGGGCGCCCGACCGGGAGCAGGCCCGCCACCGAGTGGACTGCGGTGACCTCCAGCGCCTCCTTCTGGGTCAGCGGCGGGAGCAGCGACGGCAGCCGCTCCGCCAGCATGGTCTTGCCCGCGCCCGGCGGCCCCTTGAGGTAGAGGTGGTGCCCGCCTGCGGCGGCGATCTCCAGGGCCCGCCGGGCCTCGTACTGGCCGGCCACGTCAGCCATGTCGAGGCGGTGCGCCTTGTCATCGGACAGGCCCCGCACGCTCGCGCTGGGGAGCATCAGGCCGGCCATCAGCGGATCCGGCCGGCCCCCGATCGGATCGGGCGGTTCCTCCGGTGCGGCCGCCCCGGTCAGGATGGCGACCAGCTGGCGCAGGCTGCGGATGCCGATCACCGTGACCCCGGGGACGAGCGAGGCCTCGGGCGCGGTCTGCTCGGCGACCACCACCCGTTCGTACCCGGCGTCGGCGGCGGCCAGCACCGACGGCAGTACCCCGCGAACCGGCCGCACCCGGCCGTCCAGCCCCAGTTCGCCGATGAGCAGCAGTTCGGCGATGGAGGACGGGTCCAGCCGCTCGGCGGCGGCCAGTACGGCACAGGCCACCGCGAGGTCGAAGCCGCTGCCGCTCTTGGGCACCGAGGCGGGGCTGAGGCCGACGGTCAGCTTGCGCTGCGGCCAGGCCTCCCCGCTGTTGCAGACCGCCGCGCGGACGCGGTCCCGGGCCTCGGTGAGGGCCTTGTCGGGCAGGCCGACCAGGGTGAACGCGGCCACCCCGGGCTCCAGATCGGCCTGAACCTCGACGATCACTCCGTCGACCCCGACCAGCGCGACGGAACAGGTACGGGCGAAGGCCATCTCAGACCACCCCCCGCAGGTGGTCGACCAGGGCCGCACCCCGCGCCCGGTTGACCACGGCGACCAGGTCGATCCGCACCCCGCCCGGTGGAGCGGGCGGCCACTGCGGATCCGTCGGCCCGGGGTCGTACCCGGGCCCGGCCAGCTGGGCGAACTTGCCGGGCCATCGCTCGACCATCCAGCGTTCGGCCAGGCGTTGCAACCGGGCGGCCTTGGCCCGGTCGATGGCCTCGCTGGGCTGCTGGAAGCCCCGCTCGGAGCGGGTCTTCACCTCGCAGACCGCGACGGTGTCCCCGTCGAGGGCGACGATGTCCAGCTCGCCCTCGACGCAGCGCCAGTTGCGGTCCAGGATGCGGAGCCCGGCCTCCGCGAGGTGTCGGGCGGCGACCCGCTCCCCGTAACGGCCGAGTCCGTTCTTGGTGCTGCGCTCCGGGCTCCCCGCGGCGCCCTGCCCGGCTGCGGCCGTGTTCGGTACGGCCTGGTCCTGCACGATGGTGTTCTGCATGGTGACCACCTCCGCCGAGGAGGCTGCACCACCGTGCGCGGTGGGATCGGGGAATTCGATTCCCCTGTGGATAACTCGGGCCTGTGGATAACTCTTGTCACCCGCAGGGGTGAGAACCCCGCGTCACGCGAAATTCGGCTGGACAACGCGGGACGGAGTCGTCCAACGTCAGTTCCCGAAGCCGGACTCGTCCGAGGGCAGCTCCAGATCGCTCTTCGCGAGTTCCTCGATGTTCACGTCCTTGAAGGTCAGCACCCGGACCTTGCGGACGAACCGAGCCGGCCGGTACATGTCCCAGACCCACGCATCCGCCATCGACACCTCGAAGAACACCTCGCCCTGGACCGAGTGCACCTGCAGCTCGTAGTCATTGGTGAGGTAGAACCGTCGCTCGGTCTCGATCACGTACTTGAACAGGCCGACGACGTCCCGGTACTCCCGGTAGAGCTTGAGCTCCATCTCGGTCTCGTACTTCTCGAGATCTTCGGCACTCATCCAGGCGTCCCCTCAACTTGTCACGTCCACCCATTGTGGACCACCACACCCACGCTCAGAGCCGTACCGGGTCGACCGGCGGGCCCTCTGCCAGCAGTCGCCCCAGGAAGTCCGCCAGTCCGGCCGGATAGACCGTTTCGGCGGTCCCCCGCAGTTCCTCGACCGTCCACCAGCGCGCCGCGAGCAGCTGGGCGTGTTCCTCCTCGCCCATGCCCGCGTGGTCCAGCCCCGTCTCCGTGGTCCGGGCCAGGTGGAACCACTGTTCCTGCTCGTAGCGCTGTCCCTGAAAGGAGAACGACACCGTGCCGTACGCCACCAAGGGCCCCAGGTCCACACCCTGCAGGCCGGTCTCCTCCGCGAGCTCCCGCTCGGCGGCCTCACGCACGTCCTCGCCGGGCTCCAAGCCGCCCCCTGGCGTGAACCACCACGTCTCCTCCGGCACGGCCGGGTCGGAGCCCAGGAAGAGGAGGATGCGGTCCAGCCCGTCCAGCAGCAGGATCCGCGCCGCCCTACGACGCTGTGCTGTCATGGCAGCGCTCCACGCTCCTTCCGTTCGCATCGGTGGCGCTATCGATCCTGCCACCCGACGTGTCCGTCCGGGGCGATGTTCGCCAGAGCGGCCCGAGCGACGACGTTCGCGCTCAGGAGCTGCGCCCCCGGCGGAGTCGGCGGGCCAGGCCCGCCACCCCGCCCACCGCCGAGGTCACGAGGATCAACGCCGCG
Source organism: Streptomyces sp. FH025 (assembly GCF_017427025.1). Taxonomy (GTDB): domain Bacteria; phylum Actinomycetota; class Actinomycetes; order Streptomycetales; family Streptomycetaceae; genus Kitasatospora. Next base: position 22,411 of record NZ_JAFLNG010000022.1, on the reverse strand, counting down.
CCCGCAACGCTGGCGTAGGCGGCCGGCTGAAGCGGCCCCGGCCGGGAGGCCTTCGAGCCCGTGAGGCCGTCGAAGGCCGTGACCCGGTCGAGCACCCCCGTCCGGCCGAAGGGCAGCAGGGTGGCCTCGACCCTGCCCTCGACCGCGGAGGTCGGGACGGTCCCGCCGTCGACCTCCAGGTGGGTGCGGGAATCGAGCGAGCCGAGCCGGTTGTCGCCGAGCAGGAACAGCCTCCCCTGCGGCACCGTCACGCTGAACGACTCGCCCTGGCGGCCCTGCGCCGCGAGGTAGGGCTCGTCCACCGGCTGTCCGTCGACGGTCAGCCTCTGGGCGACGCCGGTGGTGGCGACGGTGTCCCCGCCGACCGCGACCACCCGCTTGACCATGAGTTCCCCGCCCCAGGCCTGGTCACGGAAGACCACCACGTCGCCCCGGCCGATGGCTCCGCCGTCCACCTTGCGGGCGAGCACGGTGTCCCCGATCTGCAGCGTCGGGTGCATCGAGGCGGTCGGGATCTTGTACGGCCGGTAGTCGACGGCGATCAGGGCGAAGCCGCCGACCATCAGCACCAGTCCGAGCGCCAGCGCGATCCCCTGCAGTACTGCGGCGGGCCTGCGGCGGGGACGGGCGGGCGTCTCCGGGCGGTCGGCCGACTGCTCCACGACACTGCTCATCGACACCGTCCACCTCTGGCCGACCGGAGAACACCACTGGCACGCCGGGGGCTCGGTCGGAGACGCCGACGGGCCGTGGCACGTCCGAGCAGATTACTCGTCGGTACCACGGCCCGCGCAAGGGTCTGGGAGGACCCGGTGGAGCTCAGGACTCCTTCCGGCGGTCCGCCCGGGTCCGAACCCGACGCACCAGCGGAAGGAGGGCGACGGCACCCACCGCGCCGGCCACGGGCGGCGCCACCGGCAAGGCCGCCGCCAGGCCCTTCTGGTCGAAGGTGTCAGGCACCGGGAGCGTGGACCAGTGGCTGATCGGCCAGGCCACCACGAAGGCTCGCCCGATCACGTTGTCCACCGGCACGGAGCCGCCGCCCGGCTGGTCCATGTGGAAGCGGGAGTCCAGCGAGTCGGCGCGGTGGTCGCCCATCACCCAGATGCGGCCGTCCGGCACCTTCACCGGGCCGAAGGGCTGCGTGCCGCAAGGGGTGTTGCCCGCGTAGATGTACGGCTCGTCGAGCGCGACACCGTTGACCTTGACCGGCCCGTCGCCCTTGCACTCGACGGTGTCCCCGCCGACCGCGATGACCCGCTTGATCAGGTCCTTCTCGTTGGCGGAGGGCATCAGGCCGACGAAGCTGAGCACGTCCTGCACCCCGCGGACGAAGGAGTTGCTGCTCTGCTGGGTGGGCTCGTCGTTCAGCCAGCCGCCCGGGTCGTGGAAGACCACGACCTCTCCGCGCTCGGGTTCGGCCCCGAACCAAGGGGTCAGCTTGTCCACCAGAACGCGGTCACCCACCTGCAGCGTGTTCTGCATCGACTCCGACGGAATGGAGAACGCCTGGACGAAGAAGGTCTTGATCACGAGAGCGAGGATCAGCGCGATGCCGATCAGGATCGGCAGCTCCTTCAGGAAGGAGCGCTGTTTGCGAGGCTTGGCCGAAGTCTTGCCCGCCGTACTGTTCACCGCCTCAGTCTCCGGCTCCTGGGGTTCCGGGGATCCGTCTGCCCCGGTGTGGTGCTCATCGGCGGACTGTGCCGCCGCGTCGTCGACCGCGGCGGACGGTGCCGAGGACTCCGCGGACTGGGTCACCCGGCCGCTCGAGCCCTCGGGTTCCCCGGCGCCTGAGCGGGCGCCGATCGCCAAATCCCCCACAACGTCTCCTCCCTGCTGTGCGGACGCCCGCGCGCCCGCGCTCAGAGTGCCGCACAGCGGGCACCACGCTCACCACGGCCATGAACGCATCAGGGCTGCCCACGGCGGACTCCCCTGACACCCAACACGGCTTCGGAGCACGACCGGGACCACTCCCGGCCGCACCTGCACTTCTCTATCACTCCGGAGCATCCGGCTCGCGGTTCCACACGCGCGATCCGGCCGTTCGGCACCCTGGGCGGCTCACTCGGGAGGCCGTCCCGGCCGACGAACGACGAACGGAAGGATGCCCAACACACCCATAACGAGCGGAGGTTCCACGGGAACCGGCCCAACGCCCATCGATTTCGGCGTAGTTCCGCCGACCTGCGGAGCCAGGGCCAGAGAGGAGAGTGAACTCGGCTCATCGAGTTGATGGAAGCGGTCCAACGGAAAGCCGATCAGGAACGCGCGACCGACCACGTCGCTCAGCGGGACGGTGCCCTGCCCCGGATTTCCCATGTGGAAGCGGGAGTCGGCGGAGACGTCCCGATGGTCGCCCATCACCCACAGGCGCCCCTTCGGCACCGTGACCTTGAACGGCTGTCGGGAAGGCGGGTTGCCCGGCGCCAGGTACGGCTCCTCCACGGGGCGGCCGTTGACGCTGAGCCGCCCCTGCGCGTCGCAACACTCGACGGTGTCCCCGCCGACGCCGATCACGCGCTTGATCAGGTCCTGCTCGTTCTCGGACGGCAACAGCCCGACGAAGGTGAGCACCTGCTTGGCCGCGCCCAGTACCGGGCCGTCGTCGGTCGGCTTGCGATCGTGCTCCAGCCAACCGCCCGGGTCCTTGAACACCACCACGTCGCCACGCTGCGGCTCACTGCCGAACCAGGGGGTCAACTTGTCCACCAGCACCCGGTCCCCGACCTGGATGGTCTGCTCCATCGAGCCCGAAGGGATCACGAACACCTGGATCAGGAAGGTCTTCATCACCAGTGCCACCAGCAGTGCCACCAGGATGATCAGCGGGAACTCCCGCAACAGTGAGCGCTTGCGCCAGCGGGCCGCGCGTCGGGCGCTGCGGCGGCGCTCGGCACGGCCTCGGGCCGGCGGGGCCGGGTCGGGCGGTACGGCACCCGGTCTGTCGCCGCCTGGTCTACCGCCGCCCGGTCTGCCGTCCCCCGGTTCCGGGGCGTGGCGGTCGGCGCCCCGCCCCCTACCCCTGGATCCCATGACCACCCGTCCCCGCAGTCACGGCGAAGGCCGCGGGCCGGTCCAGGCTGGTCCAGCGCGAGAACGGGTAGACCACCCAGTCCACCCGGCCGATCACCTTGTCCTCGGGTACGAAGCCGCCTCCGGGCTCACCGAGGTGGTCGCGCGTGTCCCGGGAGGCGCTCCGGTGGTCACCCAGCACGAACAGCTTGCCGGCGGGCACCACGATGTCGAAGGCCACGTCGGACGGCTGGTCTCCCGGGGCCAGGTAGGAGGTCTCATCCACCGGCACGCCGTTGACGGTGATCGGCGCGCCCGGCCCGGTGCTGGTGACCCGGTCCCCGCCGACACCGATCACCCGCTTGACGTAGACGGTGTTTCCGGCCGGGGCCAGCCCGAGGTCGCGGCCGAGCGAGCGCAGTCCGTCCCAGAACCCGGGCGGCTCCGCCGACGCCGGGAGGAAGGAACCCGTACCGTCGAAGACCACGATGTCGCCCCGCTGAGGGTGGCCGCCGAAGGCGTAGGCGAGCTGGTTCGCGATCAGCCGGTCCCCCGGGCGCAGGGTCTCCTCCATCGAACCGGAGGGCACCGCGTACGGCCGGGCGACGAAGGCGTTGACCAGGAGCAGGGCCCCCAGGCAGATCCCGACCAACAGCAGCAGGTCCCGCGAACGCGAGCGCTCGGGCTCCTCGTCCGGACCGGGCTCCTCGCCCGAATCAGGCTCTGTGTCCGGCCCCGGTTTCCCGCCCCCGTCCGGTTCCTCGCCCTCTCGCCGCCGCTCACCATCGTGTGGCTCCGCAGCCTCGGAGGCAGCGGAGGCAGCGGGAGCAGCCGCGGCACCCCCGGAAACGACCGCGGACCGCGACAGCGAGTCCGCACCGGTAGGTGCGGGACTGCCGTCGCGGTCCGCGGGTGGTTCGTGCGTGCTCATCGGGGGGTGAGCTTACCTTGCGGTGGCCCGGCCCTTCGGAGCTCTCCGATCCCCCGGCGAGGCCGGGGGCCGGTGGATCAGCGGTCGCGCTTCTCCTTGATCTTCGCGGCCTTGCCGCGGAGGTCACGCAGGTAGTACAGCTTGGCGCGGCGAACCGCACCGCGGGTCACGACCTCGATCTTCTCGACGACCGGGGTGTGCACCGGGAAGGTGCGCTCCACGCCGACGTTGAAGCTGACCTTGCGAACGGTGAAGGTCTCACCGATGCCGGAGCCGTGGCGGCGGATGACGATGCCCTGGAAGACCTGGACACGGGAGCGGTTGCCCTCGATGACCCGGACGTGAACCTTCAGGGTGTCACCGGCGCGGAAGGCCGGGATGTCGGTGCGCAGCGAGGCCGCGTCGACAGCAGCGAGCTTGTTGCTCATGTTGCTCTCCATCGCAGGCGCCACGGGCCGCCCACGGAAGTTCGTCACAATGGGGTCTGCTGCGGGCCGCATCGGCTGACGGCGATCCCCCCGTGGCGGGGGCGCCGGTCCACGTGCCCCCTACGAAAGGGAAACCAGCGACAGACAGCAGCCGCCTATTCTTCCACATCACCGGCCACGGACCGAAATCGGCCGAGCCCCTCGTCCCAGGCGAGGCCGAGGATGCTGAGCGCCTCCCGGTCCTTCTTGTCGAAGGCGCCGTACCGCCAGCGCTCGACCAGGTCGGGGCGGTTCGCCAGGGTACGGGCGAAGGCCTGCTCCCGGCGCCAGCGGGCGATCCGACCGTGGTTGCCGCTGAGCAGCACGTCCGGCACCGTCCGGCCGCGCCACTCGGCGGGCTTGGTGTAGACCGGACCCTCCAGCAGGTCGGCCATCGCACCGGGCGCGAAGGAGTCGTCCCGGTGGGATTCGGCGTTGCCGAGCACCCCGGGCAGCAGCCGGGCGATCGCCTCGACCATCACCAGCACCGCGACCTCGCCGCCGGCCAGCACGTAGTCACCGATCGAGGTTTCGACCACCGGCATCCGGGTGGCCGCCTCCTCGATCACCCGGCGGTCGATGCCCTCGTACCGCGCGGGGGTGAACGCCAGCCAGGGGCGGCAGGCCAGTTCCTGGGCGAGCTCCTGGGTGAACGGGCGCCCGCTCGGGGTCGGCACGACCAGGGTGGGCAGCTCGCCCTCGGGCCCGCCGGCCACCACCGCGTCCAGCGCCTCGCCCCACGGCTCGGGCTTCATCACCATGCCGGGACCGCCGCCGTACGGGCTGTCGTCCACCGTGCGGTGCACGTCGTGGGTCCACTCGCGCAGGTCGTGGACGTGCACGTCCAGCTGGCCGCGGGCACGGGCCTTGCCGACCAGCGAGATGTTCAGGGGCTCCAGGTACTCGGGGAAGATCGTGACGACGTCTATCCGCATCCCGGACTGGACGACCCGCCCGGCCGCCTCCTCGGCAGCACCCGCAGCCCCCGCAGCGACACCGGCGTCAACAGCGGCATCAGCGCCCGAACCCGCACCCGCACCCGCGTCGACACCAACACCGACACCAGCACCGCTCTGTTCGACGGTCACTCCGACTCCTCCGGCTCCTCCGCCGCACTGCGGGCGACTTCAGCCTGCTCGGGGTCGATCAGACCGGCCGGCGGGGTGATCACGGCCCGCTGGTTCTCCAGGTCGATGGTCGGCACGATCTGGCTGACGAAGGGCACCAGCACCTCCGTGCCGTCGGCCTTCTTCACCGTGAGCAGGTCCTGGTAGGGCAGGTGGACCACCTCGGTCAGCTCGCCGACCAGGGTGCCGTCGAGCAGCACCACGTCCAGGCCGATCAGCTGGTGGTCGTAGTACTCCTCCGGGTCCTCGGGCCGCTCCTCCGGGTCGACCTCGGAGATGAGCAGGGTGCCCCGCAGCGCCTCGGCCGCGTTGCGGTCCTTGACGCCGGCGAAGCGCAGCAGCAGTCGGCCACTGTGCACCCGCCCGGACTCGATGGTCAGCGGTCCGGCCGAGGCCGGGTCGGTGAGCAGGACGGCACCGGGGCCGAGCCGGAGTTCCGGCTCGTCGGTGCGGACCTCGACACTGACGTCCCCCCTGATGCCGTGGGCACGGCCGATCCTGCCGACGACGAGCTGCACGGTGATCGTTCTCCTGGATTTCCTGAAACGAGTGATGGCGAGACGGACGGTGGCGAGACGGAAGGCCCGACGAAAACGGAAGCCACGACGAAAAAGGCCGACCGGGACGACATGCGTCCCGGTCGGCCTCAAGCCCGACGGCTGAACGAGCAGCTGCGTCAGCGAATGTTGTCCACGTCGACCAGGTCGACCCGGACGTTGCGACCGCCGAGGGCGCCGACCACGGTGCGCAGAGCGCGCGCCGTACGGCCGCCCCGGCCGATCACCTTGCCGAGGTCATCGGGGTGCACCCGCACCTCGATGGTGTTGCCCCGACGCAGGTTGCGCGAGCGCACCTGCACCTCGTCGGGGTGCTCGACGATGCCCTTCACCAAATGGTCGAGGGCGTCCTCGATCACGATCAGGCCTCGGCGGCGGCGTCGGCCTCAGCCTCGGCCTTGTCCGACTTCTTGGCCTTCGGGGTGATGGCGACACCGGTGGTGGCGTCCTCGAAGCCGGCGACGGCCTTGGCGAACAGGTGCGAGAAGTCCTCGACCTTCGGCTCGGCGACCTTCAGCGGCTCCGGAGCCGGCAGGCCCTTGAACTTCTGCCAGTCGCCGGTCAGCTTGAGGATGGCGAGCACCGGCTCGGTCGGCTGGGCGCCGACGGACAGCCAGTACTGGGCGCGGTCGGTGTCGACCTCGATCTTCGAGGGGTTGTAGGTCGGCTGGTAGATGCCGATCTCCTCGATCGCGCGGCCGTCACGCTTGGTGCGGGCGTCGGCGACGACGATGCGGTAGTGCGGGGAGCGAATCTTGCCGAGACGCTTCAGCTTGATCTTGACTGCCACGGGAGTGGATTCTCCTGGTGTTGACGTGGGTGAGCGGCCTCGCCGTCCGCGTGGGGTTGCGGGGCGGGTCGTTCAAGGGACACGCCAGCCGTAGGAGAGAGGGGTCCTGCCCGGCTGCCGAGTACTCAGCTGTCCATTCTGCCATACCTGCGCGAACCGCCCGCACGCGGCCCTGGACGCCGCACCCTGCGCGAACCGCCCGCACGCGGCCCTGGACGCCGCACCCTGCACGCACCCCCGCACGTACCCCGGGCGGCCTCGGCTCAGGGTCCGACCGGGAGCCCCCGCTCCCGGTCAGCCCACGGACTCACCGGTACCGATCCATCCGGTCGGTCGGTCAGTCGGTCGGTCGCTCCGGCCACACCGGCTGCCCGCACAGCCGTCGGCCGGTTCCGGTTCCCCGGCTACGCGATCCGGACGCGACCCCGACGCGATCCCGACCGGGCTACGCGATCTTGAACGGCTGCTGGCACGCCCCGCAGACGATCGACGCCTGCGCGAGCACCGACGGCACGACGCGGACGTTGCGCCCGCAGCCGCAGACCGCCTTGACCCGGACGCCGCCCCCGGAGGAGCCGTGCCGGGCCGCCGGACCGCGGAAGGCGCGGTTCGCGCCCTCTCCGGCCACCGCCTCCTGGTGCGCACCGAGGGCGCGGTCCAGGCGTTCGATGGTCTCGGCGTAACGCTCCTGGGTCTCCTTGAGCATGGTCACCTGGGAGAAGCCGCTGCTGGCGTGCGGCTCGACCGGGTGCGCCAGACCGAGCTCGGAGGCGAGCATCAGGAAGCGCCGGTTGTGGTAGCGGCCGGCCCGCGAGGTGTCCCGGATGTCCCGGGCCGCGGCCAGACCGTGGGCAGCCTCGTGGAGGAGCCGCTCGAAGCCGAGCCGCGTGCCACAGGCCGAGGAGGACTCGCCGATCAGGGCCTCGGGCGAGGCCAGGTCGGGAAGGTCCTGGTGGTAGGCCTGGATGTCACTCCAGGCGGCGGCCAGTTCGGCCGCGAGAACGAGGGGCTGTGTCGTGCTCACGCTAGACCAACGATGCAGAGCGAGCCGATGTTCCGCATGTTCCCGTTCTCCGGGAATTCCCAGGGAACTCCCAGGAATGCACGACTGCGCGCGAATTGCGCGTTCCGGATCTGACGCAAGACCAACCCCCTGCCGGTTTCGGCCCGTCGAAGAGTCGGCGGGCCTCGTGAATTCCGTCCCGGGAGGCGGGCTGTCGCCCCCTGGACGTACGGCCCGTGGACCCGTCGAAGTTGACAGGGCCACGGGCCGTACACCGTACCGCTATTCCGTTAATACCGGCAGTTGACCGGCCAGTAGGGGTGTCCGGTGCCGGGACGCCTCTGTGAAAGTTACCGGATTCTTACTCACCCGCATTCCGGGCAAATGTCGCCGGTAACGGTCATTACCTGCGGGTAAGAGGCATCAGTACGCGCGGGCGACGATCGCGATATTGCCGTCCTGGTCGTCCGACTGCGGCACCGAACCGTCGGCCGCGACGATGCAGCGCACCGAGACGCCCTGCTCGGCCAGCTTGGCCTCGCCCTCCGGGCCGAGGTCGGCCCAGGAGATCCGGCCCCAGCCGGTCGCGGCGGCCTCGGCGGCCTCGTCGATGGTCTTGACGTCGACGGTGCGGGCCTCGCGGCGCTCGCGGGACTGACGCAGCAGGAGCGCCTGGTCCTCGTCCAGGATGCCCGGCAGCAGCGCGGCCAGGGCGTCGATGGAGACCGGCTCCTTGCCGCCCGGGATGCGGCGGGCCAGCATCGCGGTGCCGTTCTCCAGGTCGCGCGGACCGACCTCGATGCGCAGCGGAACGCCCTTGAGCTCCCAGTCGACGGCGCGGCGGCCGAACGGGGTGTCGGTGCGGTCGTCGACGACGACCCGGATGCCGGCCGCCTCCAGCGCGGCACCGATCTCGCGGACCTTGGCGATGACCGCGTCGTCGCCCTTGATGGCGAGCACGACGGCCTGGACCGCGGCCAGGCGCGGGGGCACCCGCAGACCGTTGTCGTCGCCGTGGGACATGATCAGGCCGCCGACCATGCGGGTCGAGACGCCCCAGGAGGTCTGCCAGACGTGCTCGCGCTCGGCACCCTGCAGCTGGTAGGTGGTGTTGAACGCCTTGGCGAAGTTCTGGCCCAGCTCGTGGCTGGTGCCCATCTGCAGCGCCTTGCCGTCGCCCATCATGCCCTCGAGGGTGAGGGTGTTGATGGCGCCGGCGAAGCGCTCCTTGGCGGTCTTGCGGCCGAGCACGACGTCGATGCCGAGCACGTTGGTCATGAAGTCGCCGTAGACGTCGGTGTGGATCATCGACGCGTAGGCGCGGGCGTCCTCGTACGTGGCGTGGGCGGTGTGGCCCTCCTGCCAGAGGAACTCGGTGGTGCGCAGGAAGACGCGCGGGCGCAGCTCCCAACGGACCACGTTGGCCCACTGGTTGATCAGCAGGGGCAGGTCGCGGTGGCTCTGCACCCACTTGGAGAAGTACTCGTTGATGATCGTCTCGGAGGTGGGCCGGACCACGACCGGCTCCTCGAGCTGCTTGCCGCCGCCGTGGGTGACCACCGCGAGCTCGGGCGCGAAGCCCTCGACGTGCTCGGCTTCCTTGGTCAGGTAGGACTGCGGGATGAACATCGGGAAGTAGGCGTTCTGCGCGCCCGCCTTCTTGATGCGCGCGTCCATCTCCTGCTGCATCCGCTCCCACAGGCCGTAGCCGTACGGTCGGATGACCATGGTGCCGCGCACCGGACCGTTGTCGGCCAGCTCGGCCTTGTTGATGAGGTCCTGGTACCAGCGCGGGAAGTCTTCCGCCTGAGGGGTGAGAACGGGTGCCTTAGCCATGGGCCGAATGGTACGGGGCTCAGCCCCCCGACTTCGAATCGGATTCACACCCGCGGCACAGGGACGGCTCCCGCAGGGGGCGCACGACCGCGACACGCGCGCACCACCCCGCACCCCTCTGGACGCCGGGCCCGACCCGCTGTTCGCTGGAGTGGGGCGGGACTTTGGGGGAGCCGTAGCAGGACACCGAAGGACCGGATGGGAGGCCGCGATGGCTTCAGCTCGGACGACCGGTACGACCGTACGACCGACGGGCGCACGATCGCACCACCCGCAGCCCGGGGCCGCCCGGCCCGCGCGGGCGCGCGACTGGGCGGAGATCCAGGAACGCATGCTGGTGCCGCTCTACGAGGCGGTCTACGACCGGTTGGAGGTCGGCCCGGCGAGCAGCGTGCTGGGGCTGGGCTGCCGGTCCGGACTGGCCCTGCTGCTCGCGGCCGGACGGGGTGCCCAGGTCGCCGGGCAGGAGCCGCGGGAGGAGCTGCGCGAGCTGGCCCGGGACCGCCGGCTGCGGGTGTGCGCCGGGCCGCAACCGAGCGCCGCCGTCCCCCGCTCGGCCCATTCGCTGGTGACGGTTTTCGAGCAGCTGCCCGGCGCCGCCGACCCCTGCTCGGTGGTCGCCGAGGCCGCCCGGCTCACTCTCCCCGGCGGGTACGTGGTGCTGGCCGCCTGGGGCCCGCCGGAGCGCTGCGAGAGCGCCCCGGTCCTGGACGTGGCGCGCCGGATGGCGGGCCGGACCGGCGCACGCGACCCCTTCGAGCTGAGCGTGCCCGGCGCCCTGGAGGATCTGCTCCCCCCGGCCGGCCTGCGCCCGGCCGGCAGCGGCCGGGTCAGCTGCCCGTTCGCCTACCCGGACCTGGACAGCGCGGTGCGCGGCCTGCTCTCCACCGGGCTGTTCGAGCCGGCCGAGGAGTTCTCCGGTGCCTCGCTGGTGGCCAAGGAACTGGAGGAGGCGCTGCAGCCGTACCTGCGCGCGGACGGCTCGGTCCGGATGGAGAACGTCTTCCGCTACCTGGTCGCCGAACGGCCGCGCTGACGAACGAGGACCGGGGCACCCGCCACTCGGACGGACCAACCCAGGACGGACGCAACCCGGGGCACCCACCACCCCGACGGACGCAACCGGGGGCGCCCGCCACCCTGGCGAGCGCCCCCGGTCGTACCGCTCACGCCCGGTCGATCGACTTCCCACCGGAAGCGTCGGGCCCGTCCTCCTCGGACGTCTTCCGCGGCACCCCCGCCGCCCGGTAGGCCTGCTCCTCGTCCAGCGTCTCCGCCTCCAGCAGCGCCGCCGCGAGCGCGTCCAGCCGGTGCCGCTGCTCGGTCAGCAGCCGCACCGCGTCCTCGTAGCACTCGGCGACGATCCGCCGGGCCTCCTCGTCCACCGCGTCCAGGGTGGTCGGCGCGGCGGAGAGCCCGTACGTACCGGCGCCCTGCGCGTCCGCGGGCACCGCGGTGAGCCGCCCGACCCGCTCGCTCATGCCCCAGCGCCCGGCCATCCCGCGGGCGATGCTGGTGACCTGCTCCAGATCGCTCTCCGCGCCGGTGGTGATCACCCCGTAGACCACCTGCTCGGCGGCCATCCCGCCCAGCGCGCCGATGATCCGGCCGCGCAGGTAGGGCTCGGTGTACGAGTAGCGGTCGTTCTCCGGGGTGGAGAGGGTGACGCCGAGCGCGCGGCCGCGCGGCACGATGGTGATCTTGCGGACCGGGTCCGCACCCGGCTGGAGCATGCCCAGCAGCGCGTGCCCGCTCTCGTGGTACGCCGTCCGCTCGCGCTCCTCCTGCGGCATCACCAGCGGCCGCACCGCGCCGAGTTGGACCTTCTCCAGGGCGTCCGAGAGGTCCCGCTCGTTGACCGTGTCCTGCTTGCGCTTGACGGCCAGCAGGGCGGCCTCGTTGACCAGGTTGGCGAGCTCGGCGCCGGTCATCCCGGGGGTGACCTTGGCCAGCTGGTTGAGGTCGGCGCCGCCGGCCAGCGGGACGGCCCGGGTGTGGATGCGCAGGATGGCGGCGCGGCCCTCCCGGTCGGGCGGGCTGACGGTGATCCGCCGGTCGAAGCGGCCGGGGCGCAGCAGCGCCGGGTCGAGCACGTCGGCCCGGTTGGTGGCGGCGATCACGATGACGCCCTCGGAGCCGGTGAAGCCGTCCATCTCGGTGAGGATCTGGTTGAGCGTCTGCTCGCGCTCGTCGTGCCCGCCCATGCCGCCGCCGGCGCCGCGCTGGCGGCCGATGGTGTCGATCTCGTCGATGAAGATGATGGCCGGGGCGACCTTGCGGGCCTCGGCGAACAGTTCGCGCACCCGGCTGGCGCCGACGCCGACGATCATCTCGATGAACTCGGAGGCGGAGGCGGAGAAGAACGGCACGTCCGCCTCGCCGGCCACGGCCCGGGCGAGCAGCGTCTTGCCGGTCCCGGGCGGGCCGCTGAGCAGCACACCGCGCGGCATCTTGGCGCCGAGCCTGCGGTACTGGTCGGGGTTCTTCAGGTAGTCGACCACCTCGGTGAGTTCGGCCTCGACCTCGTCGATGCCGGCCACGTCGGCGAAGGTGGTGCGCTTGCCCTGTTCGGCGGTGACCGGCTTGGGCGGGGCCTTGCGGCCGAGCGGCCCGGCGCCGAGGCCGCCGGCCATCCGGCGGGCGAGCAGCACCCAGATGAAGATCAGCAGCAGCATCGGGGCGAGCGAGATCAGCAGGTTAGTGAGGAAGCTGCGCTGCTGGACCGGCGAGGTGGCGGTGACCTCGACGCCGTGCTGCTGCAGCGTGGCCCACAGGTTGTCCCCGGCGAAGGACGGCCGCTGGGTGTCGAACTCGGTGTAGTCGCCCTTGCCGCCGTCCGGTTTGGGCTGGGCGCTCTTGAGGGTGCCCTCGATCGAGTCGCCCTTGGAGTAGATCTTGGTGATGTTGCCCTTGTTCAACTGGTTGTTGAACTCGGTGTAGGAGATCGTGGTGGTGGCCTCGTTGCCGAAGAAGGACAGCAGCAGGTCGGAGATCAGGAACACCACGAGTGCGGTGAGGACGAGGCCTCCCCAGCCGCCGGGCATGCGACGGCGGGGCGGTGGCGGGGGTGGGGCGCCCTCGGACCGCCAGGGCTGGTCCGGGGTCTGGCGCGGCGGCACGGGTTCGGTCACCCCCCGGACGATACGGACAGGCGTCCGGGCGGGCCAACCGCAACGCCGCGCCGGGGGCCGCCCCGGCGCGGGTCACATCTCGGCGCCCGGCCACTCCTCGGCGGTCAGCGCGAAGCGCTCGTGGTCGCGCCAGTCCCCCTGGAGGAACAGCATCCGCGGGGTGAAGCCCTCGTGCCGGAAGCCGAGCCGTTTGGCCATCGCGATCGAACGCTCGTTCTCCGGCTGCACGTTGATCTCCAGCCGGTGCAGGCCCAGCCCGTCGGCCGACTGCGGGGCGAAGCAGCGGTCCAGGACCAGCCGCAGGCCCTCGGTCATCCGCCCGGTGCCGGCGAACGGCAGGTACGCGTCGTAGCCCAGCGTCGCGTTGCAGAAGCGGCCCATCACGATGTTGGCGACGTTCACCTTGCCGACCAGCCCGCCGGTGTCCCGGTCGAAGATCAGGAAGGTGCGCAGGCCCGCCCCCTGGCGCTCCAGCAGTTCGGGCAGGCCGTCCGGCTCGACCGGGTTCCACCGCCCGATGTGGTCGGCGGACCGGCGGACCGCCTCGGCGTACAGCACCACGTCCTCGGCCCTCGGGGCCCTGATCGTCACTCGCACACCAACATCATCGGACATGCGAGCGGCCCGCCGCCCGGAGATCACCGAACGACGGGCCGATCGAAGACCCGCCCAGACCGGCCCGAGCCGATCAGGGCCGGTCAGGAAACGCACCGGTCAAGGACTACAGCAGGTCCTTGAACTCCTTGGGCAGCTCGAAGTCCGCCGGGCCCTTGCCCGCGCCGAGGCCGAACGCGCCGCCGTCGGCCGGGGCCTGGCCGCCACCCGCGCCGAGCGCGCGGCGCTCGGCGGCCGCGGCCTCCTCCTGCGCCCGCTTCAGCGGGTTGCCGCTCTTGCGCTTGCCCTTGGCCTGCGGGGCCTTCTTGGCCGACTTCTTCGAGCCGCCGCCCATGCCCGGGATCCCCGGCATGCCGGGCATGCCCTTGCCGGAGGCCATCGCGGACATCATCTTGCGGGCCTCGAAGAACCGCTCGACCAGGTTCTTGACCTCGCCGACCTGGACGCCCGAGCCCTTGGCGATGCGGGCCCGGCGGGAGCCGTTGATCAGCTCCGGCTCGGCGCGCTCGGTCGGGGTCATCGACTTGATGATCGCGCCGACCCGGTTGACGTCCTTGTCGTCGATGTTGTTGATCTGGTCCCGGATCTGCCCCATGCCGGGCAGCATGCCGAGCAGCTTGGAGATCGAGCCCATCTTCTGGACCTGCTCCAGCTGCGACAGGAAGTCGTCCAGGGTGAACTGCTTCGGGCCGCCGCGCAGCTTGGCGGCGATCTTCTCGGCCTCGGCCTGCGAGAAGGTCTGCTCGGCCTTCTCGATCAGCGAGAGGACGTCACCCATGCCGAGGATGCGCGAGGCCATCCGGTCGGGGTGGAAGGCGTCGAAGTCGTCGACCTTCTCGCCGTTGGAGGCGAACATGATCTGCCGACCGGTGACGTGCGCGACCGACAGGGCGGCACCGCCGCGGGCGTCGCCGTCGAGCTTGGAGAGCACCACACCGGTGAAGTCGACGCCGTCGAGGAAGGCCTGCGCGGTGGTGACCGCGTCCTGGCCGATCATCGCGTCGACGACGAACAGGACCTCGTCCGGGTTCACCGCGGCGCGGATGTCGGCGGCCTGCTGCATCAGCTCGGCGTCGATGCCGAGGCGGCCGGCGGTGTCGACGACGACGACGTCGTACTGCTTCTGCTTGGCGTACTCGATCGAGTCCTTGGCGACCTGAACCGGGTCGCCGACGCCGTTGCCCGGCTGCGGGCCGTAGAAGGCCACGCCGGCCCGCTCGGCGACCACCTGGAGCTGGTTGACCGCGTTGGGGCGCTGGAGGTCACAGGCGACCAGCAGCGGGGTGTGCTTCTGCTTCTTCAGCCAGAGGCCCAGCTTGCCCGCGAGGGTGGTCTTACCCGCACCCTGCAGACCGGCGAGCATGATGACGGTCGGGCCGTTCTTGGCGAACCGCACCCGGCGGGTCTCGCCACCGAGGATCGCGATGAGCTCCTCGTTGACGATCTTGATGATCTGCTGCGCCGGGTTCAGCGCGCCGGAGACCTCGGACCCGAGCGCCCGCTCCTTGACCTGCTTGATGAAGGCCCGGACGACCGGCAGCGCGACGTCCGCCTCCAGCAGCGCGATGCGGATCTCGCGGGCGGTGGCGTCGATGTCCGCCTCGCTCAGGCGGCCCTTGCCCCGGAGGTTCTTGAACGTCGCTGCGAGGCGATCGGAAAGGGTGTCGAACACGTCGTCGCGGGTCCTCTGCGGCATCGGTATCGGTACGGTCGTCGTCCCCCAGGGTATCCGGCCGCCCCGGGTACGGTCTCCACCCCTGCCCGGACCGGCTCTCAGCCCAGCGCGGCCCGGACCGCCGCCACCACCACCCCGGACCGTTCCGCGGTGAGCGGGCGGCCCGCCGGATCGGTCAGGTAGAACGAGTCGACGGCCTCCGCGCCCAGCGTGGAGACGTACGCGGTGCGCACCCGAACGCCCGCCCCGTCCAGCGCCCGGCCGATCCGGTGCAGCAGCCCGGGGGCGTCGTGCGCACGGACCTCCAGGACGGTCGCGGTCGCCGAGGCCACCGCGGGGGCCACCGCGACCAGCGGCGGCGGGGTCGGTATGCCCCGACGGCGCGGGGCGGCGGCGTCCCGCTCGGCGAGGCGGCGGGCGACGTCCAGCGAACCGTCCAGCGCCCGGCGCAGGTCGGCGCGCAGCCGGGCGGCCTCCGGCAGCTCGCCGTACTCGGCGGCCACCCGCCAGGACAGCAGCAGCACCGGGCCGGCGCCGATCGGGTCCAGCTCGCGCAGGCCCGCCGAGCGGACGGTCAGCCGGTGCAGCGCGAGCACCCCGGCGACGGTGCCGAGCAGGCCGGGCCGGTCCGGGACGGCCAGGTTCAGTTCGACGCCCATCGGCTCGGTGCCCGGGTCCGCGCCCTCGGCCCGGGCTTGGGCCTGGGCCCGCAGCGACAGCGCCGGACCGTCGGTGCGGGCGGCCTCGACCGCGAGCCGTTCCTGCTCGGCGGTCGGTGCCGCCGCCACCTCCGCGCCCCCACCCGCGCCCCCGGCCAGCTGGGCTGCGGCCCGGGTCACCAGGCCGTCCACCAGCGAGGCGCGCCAGCGGCTCCACGCGGCCGGGCCGGTGGCCAGCGCGTCCGCCTCGGTGAGCGCGTGCAGCAGCTCCAGCTCGGGCAGGGTGCCGACGGCCTTGGTGATCGCCTCGACGGTGGCCGGGTCGTCCGGGTCGCGCCGGGTCGCGGTGTCCACCAGCGTCAGGTGGTGACGGACCAGCACCGCCAGGGTCTCGGTGTCCTCGGGCGGGAAGCCCATCCGGGTGGCCAGGTCGCGAACGATCACCTCGCCCGCCCCGCTGTGGTCGCCGGGCCACCCCTTGCCGATGTCGTGCAGCAGCGCGGCGACCAGCAGCAGGTCCGGCCGGGCCACCCGGCGGGTCATCGCGGCGGCCCGGACCGCCGTCTCCACCAGGTGCCGGTCCACCGTCCAGCGGTGCACCGCGTTGCGCTGCGGACGGCAGCGGACCCGCTCCCAGTCCGGCAGCAGCCGGGTGACCAGGCCCTGCGCCTCCAGCGCCTCCCACACCGGGACGGCCGCCTCCCCCGCGCCGAGCAGGGCGACCAGTCGCTCGCGCGCCTCGTCCGGCCAGGGCACCGGCAGCGGTCGGCACTCGGCGGCCAGTCGGCGCACCGTCGCGTGGGAGACGGTCAGCCCGTTCTGCGCGGCGGCGGCCGCGGCACGCAGCGGCAGCACCGGGTCGGCGGCCGGGCGGGCGGCCTGGGCGAGCACCGCCTCGCCGTCCTGCTCGACCACGCCCTCGGCGAGCGGGCGGCGCTGGACCGCGCCCCGGGCCACCGCACCGGTGCCGCGCCCGGCACCGGTGAAGGGGATGGCCAGTCGGCCCACCCGGCGGCCCCGGCCGGAGCGGGCGGCGAGCACCCGGTCCACCGCCCGCCAGGTGACGTCGCTCGCGTAGGCGATCGTGCGGGCGGCCTCGTAGACCTGGCGCAGCAGGGTGTCGGCGTCCAGTACGCCGAGCCGCTCGGCGACCTGGTCCTGGTCGTGGAGGCTGAGCCGCTCGGTGGCCCGGCCGGTGGCCAGGTGCAGCGCGTCGCGGACGTCGGCGAGCCGCAGCCCGGCGGCGGCCAGGCCGTCCCGGGGCGCGTCGGCGAGCCAGCTGGCGGCGACGGCGTCGAGCGCGACCAGGTCGCGCAGGCCGCCGCGGGCCTCCTTGAGGTCGGGCTCCAGCAGGAAGGACAGCTCGCCGTGCCGCTCGGCCCGCTCCCGGCCCAGCTCTCGGAGCTCGGGCAGGCGCGCGGGGGCGCTCGCGCGCCAGTCGGTGAGCACCGCGGAGCGCAGCGCGGCGGTGAGCGCCCCGTCCCCGGCGAGGTGGCGGGCGTCCAGCAGGCCCAGCTGGGCCTTGAGGTCGGCGGCGGCGACAATACGGGCCTCGGCGAGGGTGCGCACCGAGTGGTCGAGCCGGGCGCCGGCGTCCCAGACCGGGTACCAGACCCGCTCGGGCAGCTCGCGGGCGATCGGGCCGTCGTGCAGCAGCAGGACGTCCAGGTCGCTGCGCGGGGACAGCTCGCCCCGCCCGTAGCCGCCGACCGCGACCAGCGCGACGCCGGACGGCGGGGCGCCGGCCGCGGCGAGCAGCCCGGCCAGCCAGTCGTCGGTGAGCCGGGCGAGCGCGGTGCGGCGGGGCCGGCCGGTCAGGCCGGGGGCGGCGAGCAGCGCGGCCCGGGCGGCGGCGTGGTCGCCCGGGTCCACCGGGTCGGTCGGGGTGGTCATGCCGGGCGCCGGGGCTACAGGGCGTCCGGGCCGCGCTCGCCGGTGCGGACCCGGACGGCGGTGTCGACCGGGATGCTCCACACCTTCCCGTCGCCGATCTTGCCGGTCCGGGCGGCCTTGACCAGGACCTCGATCAGTTCGTCGGCGTCCTCGTCCTCGATCAGGACCTCGATCCTGATCTTCGGCACGAGGTCCACGGTGTACTCGGCGCCCCGGTAGACCTCGGTGTGGCCCCGCTGGCGGCCGTAGCCGCTGGCCTCGGTGACGGTCAGGCCGTGGACCCCGAAGGCCTGCAGGGCGGCCTTGACCTCGTCCAGGCGGTACGGCTTGATCACGGCGGTGATGAGCTTCATCAGACGTCGACCTCGGTCTTCTCGGCGCTCTTCTCAGCGGTCTTCTCGGCGGGCGCAGCGGACTTCTCAGCGGGCGCAGCGGACTTCTCAGCGGGCGCAGCGGACTTCTCAGCGGGCGCGGCGGCCGGGGACGGGGCCGCGAAGGTGAGGCCCGGGGTCTGCACGGCCCGGGCCAGGCCCGCACCCACCGCGCTGAAATCGTAGGCGGACTCGGCGTGTTCGGCCTGGTCGATGCCGCCCACCTCGGCCTCCTCGGTGACCCGGAAACCGACCATCCGGTCGACCGCCTTGGCCAGCAGCCAGGACAGCACGAAGGAGTACGCCGCGACCACCGCCACCCCCATCGCCTGCTTGCCGAGCTGGCCGAACCCGCCGCCGTAGAACAGGCCCTTGGCGGTCTGGCCGACCCCGCCGGTGGCGAACAGGCCGACCAGCAGCGAGCCGACCGCCCCGCCCACCGCGTGCACGCCGACCACGTCGAGCGAGTCGTCGAAGCCCCAGCGGTACTTGAGCGAGACGGCGGCGGAGCAGACCGCGCCCGCGACCAGGCCGATCGCCACCGCGCCGAGCGGGCTGACCGAGCCGCAGGCCGGGGTGATCGCGACCAGCCCGGCCACCGCTCCGGAGGCGGCACCCAGTGTGGTGAACGCGCCGTGCCGGAGCCTCTCGTAGACCAGCCAGCCGACCAGCGCCGCCCCGGTGGCGACCTGGGTGTTCACCACCGCCATCGCGGCCACCCCGTTGGCGGCCAGCGCCGAGCCCGCGTTGAAGCCGAACCAGCCGAACCACAGCAGCCCGGAGCCGAGCATCACCAGCGGCAGGCTGTGCGGGCGCATCGGGTCCTTCTTGAAGCCGACCCGCTTGCCCAGCACCAGGCAGAGCGCGAGGCCCGCGACCCCGGCGTTGATGTGCACGGCCGTCCCGCCGGCGAAGTCGATCACGCCGTTGCGGTCGCCCAGCCAGCCGCCGTGGCCGCCGTCGAAGAAGAACACCCAGTGCGCGACCGGGAAGTAGACGACGGTCACCCAGAGCGCGATGAACAGGCCCCAGGCGGCGAACTTGGCCCGGTCCGCGACGGCGCCGCTGATCAGCGCCGGTGTGATGATCGCGAACATCATCTGGAAGACCGCGAACGCCGTCACCGGAATGGACCCGGTCAGCTCGTTCAGCCCGATGCCGCGCATCCCGAGGAAGTCCAGGTTCCCGATGAGTCCCGCGAAGGCGTCGGGCCCGAAGCTGAGCGAGTACCCGTACAGGACCCAGAGCACGCTGACGATGCCGAGCGAGAGGAAGCTCATCGCCAGCATGTTCAGGGTGCTCTTGGCCCTGACCATGCCCCCGTAGAAGAAGGCCAGGCCCGGGGTCATCACCATGACCAGGGCCGCACTGATGAGCACGAAGGCGGTGTCGCCCGCGCTGAAGCCGTCCGGCATCGGCGTCTCCTCTGCGTCCAAGCCGCTCCACCCCGGGACGTCCCGTGCCACCCGGGGGCGTCGGCGATGAGAGGAGAGTGCCGAAGGCTGGTTTCGGCGAGTGCGGCCGGTTGTTTCGCGGCCGTGACGCATGCGTCGCGCGGGTTACGAGCGCGTGAACCGTGGCCCCGAAGCACGGCCGGACGGGTGAACGGGCCGCCGCCCGGGGCCGCCGGTGCCGCAAGACCACCGGCGCCACGACCGCCGCTGCCGCTGCCACGACCGCCACCGACCGTGGCGGCGGCGGCCGGCACGGTCGGTGGAGTCAGCGCGGTGGCGGGAGTCTGCGCGGTGGCAGGAGTCGGCGCAGTGGCGGCCTCAGCGGAAAGGCCGCGTCACACCACCGAGACGAACTCGGGGATGTCCTGGACCACCCGCTCCTTGAGCCGGCTCACCGCGTCCACGCCCTTGAACCGGGCGGCCGCGGCCTCCGTGGTCTTGCGGACCCGGGAGTTCAGCCGCTCCGACCGCACCTTGGTGGCGATGTCCACCGCCTGCTCGGCCATCACGACCGCCTGCTCGGCCTCCTTCTGCAGCAGGTGCACGCTGGCCATGCCGATCAGGTTGAAGGCGTACGACCGCACGTGGTCGTCGTCCTGGCGGAAGAGGTCGACCGCCCGCTCCATCACCGGCGCCGACATCGAGGCGTACAGCTGGGCGTTGTCCGAGTGGTAGGCGAGGTCGCGGAAGGAGTGCGCGTTCTCCGCGTTGAGCTCGGCCGGGGAGAAGAACTTCAGCCAGTCCGGATCCTGGTCCGCCTCGCGGATGTCCGTGAAGGTGTCCTCGGCCAGCCGGATCGCCCGGGCGCAGCGGTTCACCTCGCCGATGGTGGCGTAGGCGCGCGCCTCCATCGCGTACAGCAGCGACTGCTGGCGCGGGGTGGCGGTGTCACGGCTGCCGTACTGCGCCAGGTGGATGAGTTCCAGGGCGTCCTCGCCCCGGTTGAGGTGGATCATCTGGCGGCTCATGTCGGTGAGGATCAGCGCGCCGAACGGGCGGTCGCCGGCCTCCTTGGCGGCGTGCAGCGCGAGCACGTAGTACTTCTGCGCGCTCGGGTGCATCCCGACGTCGTACGACATCCAGCCCGCCAGGTGGGCGAGCTCGGCGGTGAGCCGGAACAGCCGCTTGGTGGTGTCCTCGTTGTACGTCTCCTGGAGCAGGTCGGTGACCTCGTGGAGCTGGCCGACCACGGCCTTGCGGCGCAGGCCGCCGCCGTTCTGCGCGTCCCACTGGCGGAACATGACCGTGGTCTGCTCCAGCAGTTCCAGCTCGGGCTCGGAGAGCCTGCCGGTGAAGGCCTCGCCGCCGTTGGCCGCGGTGAGGATCGGGGTGGGCATGCCGGTCGGGCCGGGGGCGAGCCAGCGTTGCATCGGCTCGATCAGCGCGGCGCCGGCGGTCAGCGCGAGCGAGGTGCCGAGGAAGCCCCGGCGGTTGAGCATGAGGTCGCTGCGGGAGTAGTCGCTGATCAGCTGGACGGTCTGCGGCGCGCTCCACGGCAGGTCCACGCCGCCGCCCACCGTGGAGACCGGGATGGCGGCGCGCAGGCCGAGGTCCTCGATCGAGACCACCGAGCCGAAGCGCTCGGAGAACAGCTCGGACATGATCTTGGGGATCGGCTCCCGGGGCTGTTCGCCGTCGAGCCAGCGGCGCACCCGGGAGGTGTCGGTGGAGACGTGGTGGGCACCGATCTGGCGGGCTCGACGGTTGACCTGACGGGCCAACTCACCCTTGGACCAGCCACTGCGGGCGAACCACGTGGTCAGCTTCTCATTCGGTTGCTTCTCTGCCATGGGAGCGTCCCATCCCGCCCGGCCCCTCGCGGGGCCCCCGATCGTGACCGCCCGACGGTTCGGGCTCTTGCCGGACGTGCCGTGCCTGAGGTGTTGCGGTACCGCCTCGTCGTACTGGTGTGCCATCGTCGCGGACGGTGCGTCAGATCCCCAACTCCCGCTCTCCGACGGCCCGGAGCAGGTACCCCGATGACGTCCGTGTGCTGAACGTAATGCCCCGCGAGGTGCCCACGGGAGCGGCGTTGGTGAAACGCCACCTTTCGCCACCCCCAGGAGTGAACCGAAGCCCGGGGGCACACGCTTCACTTAGGGAGTCCCGACGGTCCGGCATATGCGGGCCGCCAAGTCCCCCGGCCCATCCCGGAAGACCTGGCGGATCCGGCAATCCACCGCTGTCACAGGCGAGTTCACCATCCACTCCGGACGGCAACCGCCTCACGCACACGACGATCCGCCATCCTCGCCTCCGCCACAAGGCGGCGCCCGAGGCGCATGACCGCAACAGGCGCACGCCAAGCGCTGCGCGCCGCCACCGCACCACGCACGACGCACCAGAAAAGCGACTCACAGTCACCGTCCCGTAACCATCGGCAACCAGAACCTGTTGGGGGAGGCATGGACAACCTGTTCGGCGAACTTCGACTGGGGCACCTGCGGCTGGCACCGCTGGGCGCGCGCCGCCGCACCAAGGTCACCGCGTCCCAGGCCGCCGCGGAGTACACCGGCCGCTGGGGCTGGGCGGTCGCCACCGGCACCCCGGTCACCGGCGCCACCGCCCAGACCCGCTGTCCCTGCGGCTCCCACCGCTGCGCCGCGCCCGGGCTGCACCCCGTGCCGGGCGCCGGGGGCCGGGACCGCGGCACCGGAGCCGCGGCCTCGGTGCTCTTCCCCACCGGTCGCGCCTTCGACGTGCTGGACGTCCCCGAGCAGGCCGGTCTCCAGGCGCTGGTCCGCCTGGAGCGGATGGGCACCCAGGTCGGCCCGGTGCTCGCCCCGCCCACCGGCCGGCTCCAGTTCCTGGTCGCCCCCGGCACCGCCCGCCGGCTGCCCGACCTGCTGTACCGGATGGGCTGGGACGACGCCGCGCTCGACCT